>NZ_JBEYSU010000006.1:0-266827 GCF_040704235.1 Micromonospora sp. NPDC047707 | reverse complement strand
GCACATCCTGCACTGGTCGATCTGGCGACGAACATCCCAAGCCCGCGCCCGCCGATCCCACTACCAGCGCAGACAGGCCAAATGACGTTGGAGTACTAAGTCAGCCCTTGACTACCCAACGGTACCTATGGGAGGTTGCCGAGGAGGCCGTTCCCCTCGGTTGGCGCTGTCGGGCCGTCCTCGCCGGCGTGGATGTCCGACGCAGCCCTCGCGATCGGGCATCCACGCCTCTGCTCCGCGAAGGAAAGAGGCAGACGGGCTCGATGGAGGTGGCATGCAGCGCCGGGACGACGAGTCGGTGAACCGAGGCGAGCAGGTCGAAAGGGCTGAACGCGAGGCTGCCAAGCAACGCTTATTGGAGCAGGCCGAGGCGGAGCGCGTACCCGTTGAGGACACCACCCGAGCGGTGCCGGACCGGCGGTGGCGCAGTGACCACCGATGACCTGCCGATCGGTCGTCGGGTGGCGCGCTGGCGGGTACGGCGGCGGATGACCCAGCAGATGCTCGCCGACCGACTCGGCCGGTCGAAGAGCTGGGTGGACAAGGTGGAGCGGGGTGTCCGCACGCTGGACCGGTACCCGCTGATCCAGGAGATCGCCGAGGTGCTGCGCGTCGACCCGATGGCGCTGCTCGGCCAGCACCGCCCGCCGGCACCGGCCACACCGCAGGCGCTGGACGGGGTGGACGGGATCCGGGCCGCGCTCGCCCGCTACGACCACACGCCACCGAAGCCGACGGACGAGGTCCGACGGCACGTCGAGCACGCCTGGTTGACCTACCAGCACGCGCACTACGCGCAGCTCGTGCGGGTGCTGCCGGGGCTGCTCGACGCCACCCGGAGCGCAGAGCCGGGGCTGCTCGTGCCGGCGTACCGGATCACCTCCTCGCTGCTGGTGAAGCTCGGCGAGGCCGACCTCGCCTGGCTGGCCGCCGACCGGGCGATTGCCGCGGCGGGCGGCGATCCGGTCCGGGTCGCGACGGCGGCCGTGTCGATCGGGGCGGCGCTGCGCGCGCTGGGCCGGCACCGGTTGGCCCGCGCCGCGACGCTCGCCGCCGCGAGCCGCCTCGCGCCGACGCAGGCGCAGGCCGTGCACGGGACGCTGCTGCTCCAGGCCGCCCTGGCCGCCGCCGGCTGCGGCGACGCCCGCCGGGCCGAGGAGCTGACCGCGCGCGCCGCCGGGATAGCCGCCCAGGTCCGGGCCGGTGACGATCCCCATCGGACCGGCTTCGGGCCGGCTGCCGTCGAGCTGGCGCGGGTGGTGGTGGCGGTCGAGCTGGGGGACGGCGGGGGAGCGGTGCAGCGGCACGCGACGGTTATGCAGCGGGAGGCGTGGCGGCGGCTGCCGGCCGAGCACCGGGCCGCGTACCTGGTGGACGTCGCACGGGCGTACCTCCAGATTGGTGACCTGCGCGGGGCGGCCCGTGCGCTGGTCGAGGCCGACGCCGTCGCGCCGGCCGAGGTCCGGTGCCGGCCGTCGGCGCGTACGGTGATCGCCGAGGTCGCCCGCGGCCACCCGGCGCCGGCCGGCGTGGCGCGCCTGGCGACGCTGGTCGGCCTGACCCGGTAGACATCGTCGCGGTCGCCCGATGCGGCTGGTTGACCGGTTGGGACGGCGGAACTCATCGCTGACCGGATAACGGCCGCCGCGTCGGACGGGCCGGCCTACTGGCCGAAAGTGGACCGCAGGTTCTCGTTGATCAGAAAGTTGAGGCGCTTGCGCAGGTGCCCGAGCAGCGACGGGTCGGGCAGCCGTTCGGCTACCAGGAGCGTCCAGCGTGACGTGGGATCACTAAGCCGGCTTCCGTAGCTGCTCGATGATTCGGGACCAGCCGTCGCCACCGTGGCCACTGTCGACGGCGGCGGCTGCCAGGTCGCGCATGACCCGCGGGAATCTGCCGTCCAGACCGAGGTCGTCACTCGTGTCGACGATGTGGCCGAGGGCTGCCAGCTCCATGGTGAGGTTGTCCTCGGTTCCCGGGTACGTCCCGGCGTCGACGTCTCGGGCCAGCCCGGCCAAGGACGCCGGCAGGATGTTGATCATGACCTCGGCGAACGGGAGAAAATCAGTAGCCTTGAGCCCTTGACCGGTGACCATGGCCGTCGCATGCAGGAATCCCGTCATGCCGGCGAAGAACACCTCGAGCATGCCGGTGTCGAGCAGCGAGGCCAGCCCGTGGTCGGTGCCGACGTGCCGTGCGTCGCCTCCGAGGACCGCCAGCACGTCGGCATGAGCGTCGAACAGCGCCCGTTCGCCGCTGTAGAGGAACAGCGCGTCCGGCGCTCCCACGAGCGGAGTGGGGACCATGATGGCGCCGCTCAGCCACGACGTCCTGCGCTCGGCCGCCCATTCGGCCATTCGGCGTGCCTCGCCCGGGGTTGACGTGGCGAAATTGACGATGGCGCGTCCCCTGAAGGCGTCTCCGGGGATCGGCTCGAGTACCGCTCGTGTCGCGTTGCCGTCTCTCAGCACGCCGATGACAAGGTCCGCGGCGCGGACGGCGGCCTCTGCGCTCGGCGCTATGCGGGCTCCAGCGGCTGCCTGTGCTTCGGCCCGTTGGCGCGTTCGGTTCCAGACGGTCGTCGGAACCTTCGCCTTGAGCAGGGCGTGCGTCAGTGCGGCTCCCATCGGGCCCTGGCCGAGCACGGCGACGGTCGGATTCGGCTCTGACATTCGTGTCCATCCTCTCCACAACGGTGGATGTTCGATCGGCATCAAGGCGCTGCCGCCTACGAGCGGGACTGCCTGTCGTGGGCGGGAGCGTCCCGTCCAGCCTCACGAACAGCGGTAGTGTCGACAAGTACCTACTTCGAAGTGCGGTACTCACCGAAAGGTAAGTGAGATGGCAGGACGCGGGCCGTACAGTTGCGGTCTGGACGCGGCAGTCGATGTGGTCGGCGGCAAGTGGAAGGCCCTGATCCTGTGGGAGCTGCACGCGGGGCCCCGACGCTTCGCCGAGCTGCGTCGGGGGCTGCCCGGAGTGAGCGAGAAGATGCTCATCCAGCAGCTGCGCGAGCTGCAGGCTGACGAGCTCGTACACCGCGAGGTTTACCGACAGGTGCCACCCAAGGTGGAATACTCGCTCACCGAATTCGGTGCCTCGCTCAACCGGGCACTCGTCCCCCTCGGCGACTGGGGCGAGCGGCACATGGCGCGCATCACCACCAACCGACCGCGTTAGTCGGCCGACGACGAGGCGCGCCACGCCTGGCGGGGCTGGTCGGCCTTACCCGGTGATCCGCCGGAGCTTCGGGCCGTTCGCCGCCTCCTATCCGACCTTGAGGGCGAGCTTCCCGACATAGTGATCATTCAGGGCGCGATGCGCATCCTTGACCCGCTCGAACGGGAAGGTCCGGGCGACGTGGACTTCGAAGGTGCTCGCCTCGATGATCGCGTTCAGCCGATCGGTGGCGGCGCGGCTTCGATCCCCGTCGTAAGAGGACACCGTCGCGCCCGGCGGCGTCACCGGCACCGGCAGGACGCCGTTCGGCCAGGCGATCCGCCCCGAGCTCTTGATCGCGCCAAGGGAACGTTCGGCGGTCTCGCCTCCCACGGTGACCAGCGCGGCGTCGAGCCCGTCCGGCGCGAACTCGGATGCCGCAGCCAACACATCGTCCCTGCGACCGTCGACGGCGTGGTCGGCGCCCAGCCGCCGGGCCAGGGCGACACCGTCGTCCCCGGAGGCCACGGCCAACACCCGGATGCCGCTGTGCCGCGCCAGCTGCACGGCCATGTGCCCGATACCCCCGCTGGCTCCGAAGACCATGAGTGTCTGGCCCGGCCGCAGGGCGAGCAGGTCGAGACCGCTCAGTGCGGTCAGGGCATCCCACGCCATCGGGCCGGCCTGTTCGGTTGGCATCCGGTCGGGCACGCGCGCCACGAACTCCGCCTCGACGACGCCGTACTCGGCGTAGAAGCCGCCACGCGGCAGCGGCATCGACGCCGCGTAGACACGGTCACCCACGTCGAACCGGGTGACGTCGCGCCCGACCGCGGCCACCGTGCCCGCCGCGTCCCAGCCGAGGACGTAGGGGAAGGTCGACGCGATGCCGAAGGCGCCGTCGTAGTGCCCCTCCCGCTCGACCGCGTCCCAGGACCCGACCCCGGCGAACTCCACCCGGATGAGGACGTCGTGGTCCCCGACCTCGGGGAGCGGCATCCGGCGCGACGAGAGTTCGTCGACGCCGCCGAACCGGTCAAGGACGATCGCGTTCATCTGCGGCTCCACGATCGTGCCGCTCGCGGTGCGCTCGGCTCTGCTGTCCATCCGCCCTCCTCAGTTACTTGAGTGAATCAAGGACCATTCGACCACGACTAGTTGAGCGAATCAAGTAACTGTTCTAGGCTGGGAGCCGTGGCACTGTCGAACCGACCCGCAACCACCTCGTCCGAGGCCGAGGCTGCCATGTTCGACCTGGTCGACGTCTACGACCGCGCCTACGAGGCGGCCGCGGCCGAGTTGTCGCTCAGCCCGGCGCAGGCATGTGTGCTGGGGCGACTCGACGAGCGACGCGGCATGGGCGCACTGGCCGAGGAACTCGGCTGCGATGCCTCCAACATCACCCAGATCGTCGCGCGTCTCGAAGCGCTCGGCCTCGTGGCCCGCGAACCGGATCCCCGGGACCGCCGCGCACGACTGGTCGCGCGAACCCCTCGGGGAAACGAGATCAACCAGCGGTTCGCGACGGCCTTCACCTTCGCCCGCACAGCGGTCGGACGACTCTCCCCCGACGAACAGGACCAGTTGACGGCGCTGCTGCGCAAAGCACTGGGCTGACCGCCGGTAGGAGCCGGCCACGCCGTAGCCGAGAGCAATGATGCGCTGCGCGCATCAGGGGAGAGCAACGAGATGAGACCACTTCGATACTCGATCAACGTCACCCTCGACGGCTGCTGCCATCACGAGGCAGGGCTCCCCCCGGACGAGGAGTCGATGCGCTACTGGACCGCTGAGATGGAGCGAGCCGACGCCCTGCTGTTCGGCCGGGTGACCTACGAGATGATGGAGTCGGCGTGGCGGCAGCCGGCCACGGGCACGTGGCCTGACTGGATGGATGAGTGGCAGATCCCGTTCGCCGAGACCATCGACCGGGCGAAGAAGTACGTCGTGTCGAGCACGCTGAGCGGGGTCGATTGGAATGCCGAGCTGGTGCGAGGCGACCTGGGGCAAGCGGTTCAGCGGCTCAAGCAGGAGCCAGGCGAAGGCCTGTTCGTGGGTGGCGTGACGCTGCCTCTGGCGTTGGCAGATCTGGGACTGATCGACGAGTACGCGTTCCTTGTGCAGCCGGTCCTTGCCGGACACGGGCCGACGTTGCTCGCCGGTCTGCGCGAGCGCATCCAGCTCGAGCTCGTGGATCGCCAAGCGTTCCGGTCGGGGGCGGTCGCCCTGCGATACCGGCCCGCGAGTAACGGCTTGACGTGATTAGTCCTGGCACTTGCCGAGGGCCACGCAGTCAGGGCGGGCGCCGATCCCCATCGGACCGGCTTCGAGCCGGCCGCCGTCGAGCTGGCTCGGGTGGTGGTGGCGGTCGAGCTGAGGGACGCCGGAGGAGCGGTGCACACCGGCATGTGAAGGTCACGCAGCGGGAGGCGGTGGCGGCGGCTGCCGGCCGAGTATCGGGCCGCGTACCTGGTGGATGTCGCGCGGGCGTACCTCCAGCTGGGTTACCTGCGCGGGGCGGCCCGCGCGCTGGTCGAAGCGGACGCCGTCGCGCCGGCCGAGGTCCGGTGCCGGCCTCTGGCGCGTACGGTGGTCGCCCAGGGCCACCCGGCGCCGGCCGGCGTGGCGCGACTGGCCGCCCATCCGCTGCGCTGGCGGCTGTTGACCGAGCTCGCGGCCAGCGATTACCGGGTCCGGGAGTTGGTGACGCTGGTGGGCGAGCCGCAGAACCTGGTCTCGTACCACCTGCGGCTGTTGCGCGACGCGGGGCTGGTCACGGCCGCCCGCAGCAGCTTCGACGGCCGCGACAGCTACTACCAACTGGACCTGGACCGCTGCGCGGACGCACTCGCCGCTACCGGGGTGGCCCTGCACCCTGCGCTGCGCCGGGAGCGCGTCGCGCCAGATGTGCCACCGGCGGATCTGTCTCGCTCGCCCCGCATCGGCGTGCTGTTCCTGTGCACCGGCAACAGCGCCCGCTCGCCGATCGCCGAATCCCTGCTACGTCACTACACCGACGGCCAGGTCGAGACGGCAAGCGCCGGTAGCCAGCCCAAGCCCCACCTGCACGCCGACGCCGTACGGGTGCTCCGCGAGGAGTTCGACATCGACATCACCGCCCAGAGCCCCCGGCACTGGGACACCCTGTCCGGTCGACGGTTCGACTACGTCATCAGTCTCTGCGACAAAGCCCGCGAGGCGTGCCCCGACTTCCCGGATCAGCCCCGGCGGGCGCACTGGAGCATTCCCGACCCCGCCGCCACCGGCGGGCACCGATCAGGCCGGCTACCTCGCCTTCCGGCGCACCGCGGCTGTCATCGCGACCCGCGTCCGGCACCTGCTGCCCGTCCTCAGCGCCATCCGATCCTGAAGGAGATCCAGCCGTGACAGCCTCCGAACGGTACGCCAGTGTCCGCTACATCGTCGACGACGTGCAGACGGCCGTCGACTTCTACACCACCCATCTCGGCTTCGTCCTGAACACCAGTGCCGCGCCGGCCTTCGCGGACGTGGTGCGCGGCCCGCTGCGGCTGCTGGTCTCCGGCCCAAAAAGTTCCGGCGCCCGCGCCACGCCCGACGACGCCACCACCGCCGGACGCAACCGCATCCACCTCACTGTCGACGACCTGGACGCCGAGATCGATCGACTACGAGGTGCCGGGTTGTCGTTCCGTAGCGACGTCCTGGCCGGCGTCCCCGGAGTCCTCGCGCTGCTGGCGCCGGTGGCGACCTGTTCCCCTCACTGTCCTTGCCGGGCGACAGAAAGTTGTCCTGCCACCGATATGACCGTCAGGAATATTTATGCCTGACAGTCATACCGCTCGGTCCGGCAGCGTTTGTCGTGGCTACGGCTTCCAGTCGCGCCGGAGCAGGCCGTAGAGCACGAAGTCGGCGAAGCCGTCGCCGTCGTACTCGCGCTCCCGCTGGGTGCCCTCGTGCGTGAAACCGCACGCCTCCGCCGTCCGCCGCATGGCCGTGTTACTGGCCAGCGTCTCCAGTTCCAGCCGGCGCAGGTTGCGGTTGCGGAAGCCGTACCGGCAGAGCAGCCGGATCACCTCGGTCCCGTACCCCTGGCCGCGCGCTTCGGGAACCAGGGCGATGCCGAGATGGGCGTGCCCGTTGAACGCGTTGATTCCCCACAGCACGCCGCGACCCAGGAAGGTGCCGTCGGCCACCGTCTCGGCCAGCAGCAGCATCGGCGACTGGCCGTCGGGCGGCTGGGTGACCTGCTTCTCCAGCCACGCCCGGAGCTGGCCGACGTGGCGCGGCAGGAACGGCTCGCCGTCGGTGATCAGGTGCAGCTCGGGATCGCTCTTCAGGCGGAACAGGTTCGGCGCGTCGTCGGGCGTGGGTGGGCGCAGCCGGACCCGTTCGGTGGCGAACACGGCACGACGCTAACAGCCGACCGGGACGACCATCGACCGGTTAATGCCGGGCAGGCGGTGATGAGTTGTCGGGCCCGTGGCCGTCATACGTAGGACGGGACACCACGAGGCGGAAGGATGACGGGATGGCTGCAGAGCTGCGGGAGCTGGGCGAGGTCGACGAGCGGGCGTTCTCGGGGCTGGCGGAGCGGCACCGGCGGGAGCTGCACGTGCACTGCTACCGGATGCTCGGGTCGTTCGAGGACGCCGAGACACCGTGCAGGAGACGTTCCTGCGCGCCTGGCGGCGGCGGGAGACCTTCGCGGGGCGGTCGACGTTCCGGGCCTGGCTGTACCGGATCGCCACCAACGCCTGCCTGGACCTGCTGGCCAAGGTCCGCCCGGAGCCGGCGACCGGCGGTGAGGTGCGGTGGTTGCAGCCCTACCCGGACCGGCTGCTCGACGAGTTGCCCGCGGGCGACGCGGACGAGCCGGAGGCCGTCGCCGTAGCGCGGGAGACGATCGAGCTGGCGTACCTCATCGCGGTGCAGCACCTCGCGCCGCGCCCGCGGGCCGTGCTGATCCTGCGGGACGTGCTCGGCTGGCCGGCGAAGGACGTCGCGGAACTCCTCGGCGACTCGGTCAACTCCGTGAACAGCGCGCTGCAGCGGGCCCGCGCCGGCATGCGGGAGCACCTGCCCGCCGAGCGGCAGGACTGGACCGGCGGCGAGGAGGACACCGGCACCCGCGAGCTGGTACGCCGCTACACCGAGGCCAGCGTGGCCACGGACGTGCCGACGCTCGCCGCGATGCTGCGCGACGACGTACGCAGCTCGATGCCGCCCACGCCGGGCGTGTACGTCGGCCGCGACGCGGTGGTGAACGACTGGGTCGAGGGCGGCTTCGAGGGCATGACGGGCCTGCGCGGCATTCCCACCTTCGTGAACCGGCAGCCCGCCGTCGCCTTCTACCATTGGCGGGAGCGGGAGGGCGCGTACCTGCCGCTGGCGATCGACGTCCTGCGCGTCACCGGCGGGAAGATCACCGAGATCGTCACGTTCCACGACGACCGGTTCCCGCGGCTCGGGCTGCCGGAGCGCCTGCCGGCGGACGGCACGGCATGAACAGCATGGATGACACCAGGCTGTCGGCGTCGGCTTCGCGGTCACCAACAGCAGCCAGACGATCCCGGTGCCCGGGATCGCCGTGGTGACCGGCTTCTTCTCGGTCGTGGGCATCGTCATCGCGGTCGCTCTTCGTCGGTGGAGCGCTCGCCCCGCCGAGCGGTTCGTGTGGGCGGCGGTGTCGCTGACGGCGATCTCGCTGGTCCCGCCCATCCTCTTCGGGGCTGACGCCGTCACCGTCACCGCCCTGATCGGGCTGCACCTCGTCGCTGCGGCGGTGATGATCCCCGCCCTGGCGCGGAGCCTCCGCGCCCGGACCGATTGACGGTTCCGCTACCGGACGACGCGCGCGCCGTCAGGCGTGCTGGAGTGACCTCCGACGTAGAGTCGGCGGCGGTTCCTCACCGCGGCACGACAGCGATGACGTCGATCTCCACCAGCATGCCGGGCAGCGCCAGCGCCGGCACCGGGATCAGGGTCCAGGCCGGCTTGCGGTCACCCCACACGCGACCGAACTCCTGTTTCACCACCCCGAACTTCTCCTCGTCGTGGTCGACGATGAGGAGATTGAACTTCGCCACGTCCGAGATGCTGGCGCCGGCGGCGGCGAGCACGGTCTCCGTGTTCGACAGCGCCTGCCGGACCTGCGTCCCGAAGTCCTCCGACAGGACGCCGTCCTCGGTCTCGCCGCCCTGCCCCGCCGGAAGGATCATCCGCCAGCCGGCCGGGAAGACCGCCAGATGCGAGTACGCGTTCGGCCGAGGATCGTAGAGCCCCTTCGGGTTGATGAACGTCAGCTCGTCGATCTCCCCCGCACGAATGTCACCGGCCATGTCGCTCTCGCCCCTCTGCATCTGCTGTGGCGTCCACTGTCAACGACCGACCTTAGTTGCCCACGGTGCTTGGAACATGACTAATCGTCATTGCGACGCTGACCCGCGAGGTGCTGCCGGGCTGGCCGGAGGATGCGTTCATCACGAACTGGCCGATGCCGGAGCACTCGGCCGAGGACGTTCCGAGGGGTTGGACGGGCGGTGCGAATTTGATGCAGGGCGGGATCGGCGTTCACACGGAGTGCTCCACGGTTTTGGGCAGCAGTCGACCGCGCTCTATGTTGGCTGGTGGGGGAGTTCGCGCGGGTCGCGGCGGCAAGGAGCAGCTGGATGCCTTTGCCTTGCAAGTGAAGCAGATTGGGCGCAGGTTGGCGAAGTGGTCACCGCGCCCGAAGTGCTCACCGAGTTTGGGCAGGGCAGAGGGCTCTGGCCTGCGGTGATGCAGTCGAGCGGTGTGGCGTGACCTCCCGGAGAAGACCGAAGTTGTCAAGTTGGACCCGCGAGTGAGCGGCCCCGGCACCTGCGGCCGACGGCCTATTCGCTGGCGGCGTCCTCGATGTGGATCCCGAGCGCGCCCGCCAGCGTGTAGGACAACGCCGCGAGGTCTTGGTGGGCGATGGCTGCTCCTGCCATGCTGGTCACTCCGCCGATCCCGGAGAGCAGGCAGTTGGCGAAGCGGGTGCCGTTCATCGTCGCTTGGGAGAACTGGGCGCCGGTCAGGTCGCAGTGGGTGAAGCGCACGCCGGTCAGGTCCGCGTTCTGGAAGTCCGCCCGGGTCAGGTTGCAGTCGTCAAAGGTGACGTCGGTGAAGTTGGTGAACCGGAACGACGACAGGTCCAGCCGGCACTCGGACACCGTCACGTCGCGCAACGCCCCGTTGATCCAGTGCACGCCCGTCATCCGAAGCGTCGATAGTCGACTCCGGATCATGGACGACTTCTCCGCCCGCAGGTTCGCCAGGTTCGTACTCTCGAACAGGCAGTCGGTGATGGTTGCCCCGTCGAGCTGGACACCGCTGAGGTCCGCGCCCTTGAATCGGCACTGCGCGAGTTCCACTCCGTCGGCCGCCTGCCCGGACAGGTCGAGATCGACGAATGCCAGCCGTCGGAACGTCGATTCGGGCTCAAACCTGTGCTCTTCGGCTGTAGCACGTTGCAGCGAGGCCGGCGGTCTCGGCTTCGCCGGCACCCGATAGCGGGCGACACCCGAACCACTACCACGAGACGTCCGCGCAGCCATCCGCGCACTCTAGCCGCGGGCGTCGTGTCCACCGCCTGGCACACGCCGCACCACCCGCGCTGCCGTATCCTGGAGCTTCTTGACCCGCCAGGGCGGCCAGGCTGGCCGTTGTCGCCGTATCCCGACGGGGACTATCACATCCACCTGTCGGAGGACTTCCGGTTCGGCTCCTTCGGACATCCGTGGGAGTCGTCGCTGTGCATCTTCGGTGCTGAGCTGCTCGACGCGATCGCCGCCGTTCGCCGATCGCTACCGGGCTCGTGGTGGGAGGTCTGTACGTTGCCTGCGTCGCGGTGGCGTGGTCAATGGGTGGACGCCTGAAGCTCGGGGTTATGCCGGCGCATCTCGTCGATGAGCGCCTCCAGCGAGTACGGCAGGGCGGACTCTGGCACGTTGACCGGCGGGAAGCCGGATGCATAGTTCATCCGCAGGAGGGCGCGGCGGACGAACCCGGCTCGGGCAATCACCGCATTCGGGTCATGCGGCAGGACCGCCAGCATTCGTTGCCTCCCGACGGAGTGGATCTTCACGAGGCCGATCTCGCGCCAACCGAGCCGGCCAGCCGAGGCCAATGACGCCCGGTCGGTGATGCCCTCCGCGTCGACCTGCAGGGTCGGTCGCCGATAGGCCAGTTCGAGGAGGAAATAGACGCCGGCCAGGCCGAAGAACGCAATGCCGACCACCGCGACGACAATGCCGACGAATCCACCGAGCGAGGCATCAATGATCCACAGACTCGCTAACACGAAGGCGGCGGAGGCGAGCAACAGAAGCAGCAGCGTCGATCGGGAAGCGTAAACGCGGACCGTTTCCACGACGAGAGCGTACTGCCGTCCAACCATGACGCCGTCACGTGCGGACTTCGCGCCGCCCACGACGGCACGCCTCCCACGTCACCGTCCTCGGGCACAGTCACGGCTCGACCGTCCTGGTAGAGGCGGCCAGCACCGGTGACGGCCTCGCCGCAGACGACATGATCGCCGTCGGCAGCCCCGGCATGCGCGTCGACGACGCCAGCGAGACACAGGTGTGGGCCGGAGCCGCAGCCGACGACACCTTGGTCGCCCGGCCCGAGGAGCACGCCACCTGGCTCACCGGCCTGCCTATCGTTGGCCCGTTCTGGCCGTACTCGACCACGGGGAAACGCCATGACCCTCCACCACCGGGCGGCTTGGCGGCATGCTGCCGCCCTCACAGCCGTACTGATGATCCTCACCGCCTGCACCAGTGGCGGCATCTCGCGCGGAAAGGACGACCCCTTGCAGACCAGAGCCACCGCCGAGGTGAAAGGCCTGGCCGAGGCTCGTGCTCAGGCCGTCGCCACCACCGTCGGCATCCCGCTGAATGACTGGCGGACCAACACCTCGCCCTGCGTAGGCCAGCGAGGCGAGATCGCCGACGACGGCCGCTGGACGTTGAGCGGCTTCGCCGGGATACCCGTCGCCCCAGCCGACCAGATCACCACGCTGCACCGGATCCGAGACATGTGGCGGCGGCAAGGCTACGAAGTGACCGAAGACCGCATCTTCGCCGACGGCACCCGAGGCGCAGTCTCCATGCGGGACCCCGGAACAGGGATCACGGTCAGCCTCACCACCACGAGGAGCCGAGACAGCATCGCCTTGATCCTGGCCAGCGACTGCTACCTGCCCGCAGCCGGAGAGGACCCTGCCAACGCCTGAGCCAGCCGCCACTCAGCGAGAACCATCACCCGTCGGGGAGCTGACCCCGGTGCGACCCCAACGGACCGCAACTGCGCCGGCGGGCGTGGCGCGCCTGGCGACGGTGGTCGGCCTGACCCGGTGGGCGTGCCGTGTCGGGGATGGTTGGCCTACTGGCCGAACGTGGAACGCAGGTTCTCGTTGATCAGGAAGTTGAGGCGCTTGCGCAGGTGACCGAGGAGCGACGGGTCCGGTAGCGGCTCGACGACCAGGAGCGTCCAGCGCAGCTGGGTTCCGTAGATTCCGTCGAACGCCAGGTGGAAATGCACCTCGGCGTCTGGCCGCCGTGGCCACAG
This sequence comes from Micromonospora sp. NPDC047707, assembly GCF_040704235.1. Classification (NCBI taxonomy): domain Bacteria; kingdom Bacillati; phylum Actinomycetota; class Actinomycetes; order Micromonosporales; family Micromonosporaceae; genus Micromonospora; species Micromonospora sp. NPDC047707. The sequence goes on along the minus strand of NZ_JBEYSU010000006.1, from coordinate 254,092 downwards.
CGACGACCAGACGACCAGGTGCGGGTGCTCGGCGCGTAGGACCCGGGGTGCCTGTTCGTCGTCGAGCAGCCGCAGCCAGGGACGCCGTGGATCGCGGTCGGGCGTGGTGAGTGCCTCGAAGACGGCGGCCGGTGGGGGCGGCTGGTTACGCATGCGGCTACCGGCCTCGAGCATGCCTCAGCGTAGCGGCGCGTCGGGCAGCGCTGATCAGCGCGGCGGTGTGGGGCTTCCGGGCCGCACCAGGCCGGCGACGACCAGCAGGTCAGATGGTGACGACGACCTTCCCGGCCGGGTGCCCCTCCCTGAGGTGCCGGATGGCGTGCGCTGCCTCGGCGAGGGGATAGGTGCGGTCGACCGCCGGGGTCAGTGCACCGGCTTCGATGAGCTCCCGCAGCGTGTCCAGGTCCTCGGTCCGCTCCATGGCGCTCACGCTGCGCAGCCGCTGGCCGACGAAGAGGGACAGCAGCGGCGCGCGGACCATCTGCCGGTCGTAGCCACTGAGCAGCGGGCCCTTGGTGTACGCGCCGCCGACCAGCGCCAGCGTCCCGCGCGGGGTGAGGGCACGGCGCAGGAGTGAGAATGGCCGGTCACCGCCGGTGTCGATGACCACGTCGTAGACCGGGCCGTCACGGTCGATCTCCTCGCGCGTGTAGTCGAGGACGTCGTCGGCGCCGAGGGAGCGTACGACGTCGGCCCTGGCCGGGGCGCAGACGCCGGTCACTGTCGCGCCGTACGCCTTGGCGATCTGCACGGCGTGGGACCCGACGCCGCCCGACGCGCCGATCACCAGCACCCGGTGCCCCGGGCGCACCTCGCCGCTGTCGCGGACCGCGCGCAGCGCCGTCATCCCGGAGACGGGCACCGCGGCGGCCTGCGCGAACGACAGGTTGGCCGGCTTGCGGGCCAGCCGCCGCTCCGGCGTGCTGGTGAACTCGGCGTACGAGCCGCGCAGGGAGGTGCCGTACACCTCGTCGCCCGGCCGGAACCGGGTCACCCGGGCGCCGACCGCGGTCACCACCCCGGCCAGGTCCCGGCCGCGCACCGGCACCCGGGGCCGGCGCAACCCGCTGGCCAGCCGCGCCAGGTAGGGGCGGCCGGTCATGAAGATCCACACCCCGGGGTCGACCCCGGCCGCGCGGACCTGGACGAGGACGTCCCCGTCGCCGATGGTCGGCCGGTCGACGTCGCGGAGTCGGAGCACGTCCGCCGGGCCGTAGGTGTCCTGGACGATGGCCTTCACGGTGCCGCCTCCTCGGGGTACTGGAACACGTCGTCGAGCCGCACGTCGAACACGTGGGCGATCCGGAACGCCATCTCCAGCGAGGGCGAGTAGCGGCCCTGCTCGATGGCGATGACGGTCTGCCGGGTCACGCCGATCCGCTCGGCGAGCTCGGCCTGGGTCATCTCGTCGTGCGCGAAGCGCAGTGCGCGGATGCTGTTCGTGACGCGGGTCGGCTTCACCACTGCGGGACGCGCACGTCCTTGGCGCGGGACGCCCGGGGGTTCACCACGCCCATCCCGATCTCGGCCACGATGTTCGCGACGATGGCGCCGCCGACCGTCCACAGCAGAACGCCGGCGTTGGGGGTGGCGGCGAGCGGCCCGCCGTCGACCCGGCTCAGGACGACGGCCACGTAGACGGCGTACCCGACTGCGCTGACGACCAGCATGGTCCAGGCGCGTTTCTCGTCGTGCGTCATGACCGACTCCCATGTAAAGCATCCTTGACATGGTCAGAGTAAAGCGTCTTTGACGCCGTGTCTAGAAACTTTTACATGCGCGGGGAGCCCCGGTGACCGGCGTTATTGGCTTGTTGCCCTGCTGGCCCGTGCCTACCGTGAGGCGATGACCTCGAGGCTGCTGTCGGTGACCTTCGATGCCCGCGACCCGGCTCGCCTGGCGGAGTTCTGGGCCGGCATGCTCGGCCGGGAGGTCGTCGAGGACGCCGATGGTGCGCTCCTGCCCGGCGACGACACCCAGCTCAGCCTCCGGTTCGCGTCGAGCCGCGCGGAGCTGGTGCGGCCGAACCGCATGCACCTGCACCTGACCAGCGACAGCCCCGCCGACCAGCAGCACCGGGTGGCGACGGCGCTGCGGCTCGGTGGCGGTCACCTCGACGTCGGGCAGCGCCCCGATGAGGGGCACGTCGTCCTGGCCGACCCCGAAGGCTACGAGTTCTGCGTGATCGCACCCGGCAACAACTTCCTCGCCGGGTGCGGCCCGCTCGGCGAACTCGCCTGCGACGGCACCCGGGAGGTCGGCCTCTTCTGGCGCGACGCGCTGGGCTGGCCGCTGGTGTGGGACCAGGACCAGGAGACCGCGATCCAGTCACCGCACGGTGGCACGAAGGTCGCCTGGGGTGGTCCGCCGGTGGCTCCGAAGAAGGGGAGGAACCGGCAGCGATTCGACCTCGCCGTGGCCGGTGGCGACCAGCGGGCGGAGGTCGAGCGGCTGGTCTCCCTCGGGGCCACTCGGCTGGAGGTCGATGAGGACGGCGCCGTCGTGCTGGCCGACCCCGACGGCAACGAGTTCTGCCTGAGAGACAACTGATCGCCCGGGTCAACCGGAACGCCTCAGTGGTCGACCACGTCGCTGAACATGACCGCCGCAGCTCCTATCGCATCCCAGAATCCCCGTGCCCACTCTACGTAGCGTTTGATTGCACTCATCAGGAAGCCCAACTGGCCCTGATCCGTGTGCGTGTAGATAAATGCGTGACGGGGGAGGAGATGCTGTCTCCCCCGTCACGCATTTTCACCGGCGCGCAGGTGCCACGAACATGCCGACCGAGCCGCACGTCTGCGCCGCGTCCTTGAACTGGTCTCCGTCAACCACGTAGACCACCGCACCCCACGCCGGGGTGGTCGAGGGCTCCGTCCCAGGCGTCGGGCCTGCCGTTGCCCGCTTCACACACCCGTACAGGTGCGTCGGCGCATCACCCCCGAACACCTTCTCCCACCCTCGTCGGCAGGCGTCGACGGGCGTTTCGCCCGCCCGAGCCGGCACCTCACCCATGCCGCGCAGGCCGGCGGTCGCGCAGAGGAAGGCGTCGGCGTTGGCGGGCAGTGCCTCCGACGGCGCTGTCGGTGCGCCATAGCCGCCGATCGCAGCCGTCGCCCCGCCGGCAAGAAGCGTGCCGAGCACCACCGCCGCGCCTACCGTCACCGCCCGCCGCTTGGATCGCTGCTCCACCGCAGGTCGGGGTGTCTCCAGGAGGCGAGCCAGCAATGCCGAACCAGGTGCGGTACGAACAAAGTCGGGCCGGACGTCAGGACGAGCTCCCGCGATGCGGGCACCGGTTGACTTGCGGTCCAGCTTCACACCTGCCCCCTCGCGTAGATGGTGAACGTCTTGTCCAGCGCTGGTTGCTGATCCTGTTGTTCGCCGGCCTCGTACACGCGCTCGAACCTGCGGCGGGCGCGGTGCAGACGCACCGCCAAGGTGGCGGTTGTGCAGCCGAGCACCTTGGCCGCTTCCTTGCTGTTCAGGTCGTACCAGTAACGCAACAGGAGCACCTCTCGGTCCGGCTCTGGCAGCTCCTGCAGCGCAGCGGCAACGCGGGTCCGTTCGTCGACGACGGCCTCCATGCCGGCGACGCGCGGCTCACCGATCCCCTCAAGCCTGGTCTGCAGGGCAGCGTGCGTGGCGCTGAGCCGGCGATGCTCAAGCATCAGACGACGCGCGACGCCGAACAGCCAGGGACGCTCCTCGCCGGGCCTGACCGCCGGCAGTCGACGCCAGGCTACGAGGAAGACGTCGGCGACAAGGTCGTGCGCGTCATCCGTGCCGAGGCGATCGCAGACGTAGGCGTAGATGTCGTTGCCATGACGGTGGAACAGCTCGGTCAAGCGTTGTCGTTCCGCCGCTGACCGCTCAGCATCTGGCACCGGTCCTCCAAGTGGTGATCTGACACTAGTACTTGTCGGCACGGGCGTGTTTGCTTACCGCTTCGCGCAAGATTCAGCGGCTTCTCTTCAGGCCTGGCGTCAGCGGCGCGTCGCGAGCACCACGCCGGTCAGGCAGAGCGCGCCGCCCAGCAGGGCGAGTGGCGCCGGCACCTCGTCCAGCAGCAGCCACGACAGCAGGACGGTCACCGGCGGTGCCAGGTAGGTGGCGGCGGTGGTGCGCCCCGCGGTCCAGCGGGACAGGACGTAGCCCCAGGCGAGGAAGCCGACCGCGGTCGGGAAGACGCCCAGGTAGAGCATGCCGAGGGTGGCCGCCGGCGGGGCGGTGGCGAGCTGTCCGAGGAACGTGGGGGCGAACGGCAGCAGCGCCGCGGTCCCGGCCAGCGCGCCGAGCCAGGTCATCGTCACGGCGTCCACCCGCGCCAGCAGGCGCTTCTGGAGCAGGACGCCGAAGGCGTACAGCAGGGCGGCGAGCACGGCGAGGGCGACGCCGACCTTGTCGGCGTGCCCGGTGAAGCCGCTGGCCGCGATCAGGGCGACGCCGGCGAAGGCGATCGCCACGCCGGCGCCGAGCCGGCCGGTGAGCCGCTCGCCCAGGACGAGGACCGCGGCCACCGCGACGAGGATCGGCGCGAACGCCACCAGCAGTGCCGCCGTCCCGGCGTCGACCAGCCGTTCGGCGGCGTTGAGCGCCACGTTGTACCCGCCGAACCAGGCCACGCCCCACAGCGCGATGAGCCCCAGGGTGCCGCCACGGGGCAGAGCGGCCCGGCGGGGCGCCGGGCCGTGCGGCTCCGGCGCGGCGTGCGGAGGACGGGCGCGTCGCAGCCCGGCGGTGAAGGCCACGAACGCGCTCAGCGCGACGGAGGCCGCCGCCATGCGGCCCAGCGCCAGGGCGCCGGGGGAGTAGTCGTGCCCGACGAAGCGGATTCCGACGAACGCCGACGCCCACAGGAACACCGTCGTCCCGGCGGCGACGAGGGTGGGCCAGGACCGGGGGTACGCCGCGCGGGCGCGGTCGCCCTCGGTGGCGTCCGGCCGGAGCGGGGCGGCGGTGAGCTGCGCAGGCGTCATGGGGCGATTCTCGTGCGCCCGAATGTTCAGCACCAGCGACTGTTTCTTCACAACTGTTTAGCAAGGCTTTATCGTCGTGCTGTGCTCGACGTCCACCGCCTCCGTGTCTTCCGCTCCGTCGTCGCGTCCGGCTCCGTCCAGGCGGCCGCCGCCAACCTGGGCTACACCCCGTCCGCCGTCAGCCAGCACCTCACCGCCCTCCAGCGCGAGACCGGCCTCACCCTCCTCGCCCGAGCGGGGCGGGGCCTGCGGCCCACCGCCGCCGGGCACGCCCTCGCCGCCGAGGCGGACCGGGTGCTCCTCCGCCTCGGGGCGGCCGAGTCGCTGATCGCGGACCTGCGCGCCGGCCGCACCGGCGCACTGTCCATCGCGTACTTCGCGTCGGTGGGCGCGGCGTGGATGCCGCTCGTGGTGCGGCGTGTCCTCACCGACCTTCCCGGTGTCCGGCTCGACCTGGAACTGCGCGAACACATTCCGGACAGCCGGGAGGAACGCGCCGACGTGCAGGTGGTCGTGGCGGCCGCCGGGTTCGACCCCGGGTCCGGCTTCACCGCCCACCACCTCCTCGACGACCCGTACGTGGCCGTGCTGCCCGCCGGGCACCGCCTCGCCGGGCAGGGGGAGGTGGACCTGGCCGACCTCGCCGACGAGCGCTGGGTCGACAACGACTTCGCCCGCGGCTGGTGCCGCGCCAACCTCATCGAGGCCTGCACCGCCGCCGGCTTCAACCCGGTTTTCCGGGTCGAGGCGCACGACTACCCGACGGCGCTCGCCTTCGTCGCGGCCGGCATCGGCCTCACGGTGCTCCCCGCGCTCGGCGCGGCTCACCTGCCCGACGGCGTGAGCTGCGTCCGGCTGGTCCGTCCGACGCCGATCCGGTCGATCCACGTGGTGGTCCACGACGCGGTCGAGCACAGACCGGCGGTGCGGACGGCGGTCGCCGCGCTGCGGGAGGCCGCCACCTCCGGGTACGCGACGTAGACCGCTCTCCCCGGATGAGCCGCCACGGGAGTGGGCCGGCGCCGGTCGGCCGATCTACCCTCGGCGCAGGTCCACTGTGGTGAAGACGCCGGTGACGGGGGAGACGCTGCGGATCTCGGGTTCGGGGCGTAGGCGGGCATCGGCCGCGTACCGGTCGGTGAGCGCCTTCTCCGCGGCCTCGTCGCCGTCGTCCGCGGCCAGCAGCAGCGCGGCGATCTCGTCGGCGAGCGCGAGATCAGCGGCCGCGATGTCGCCGGTCATCGCGCCGAAGTCGTCCCACAGCAGCAACTCGTCCTTCTGCCGGTGCGCGAGTTCGTGCAGGACGTAGTTGTAGATGAACCAGGCGCCGCGGAGCGTCGGCAGCCCTCTGTCCACGCCGTAGGCGTCGGGATCGATCGTCCCGGCCCGGTACGCCGACCACACCCGCGCCGCCGAGTCGAACAGCCCGGCCCCCGGGTCGATGTCGTAGCCGTTGAACTGCCACTCACCGGCCGGGTCGAGTTCCGGGTCGGCCCAGACCCAGCGCTCGCCGTCCCAGAACTCCAGAAGCACGTGGTCGTGATGCCAGCCGGGTGTGAAGTAGGAGGCGAAGCCGACCCGGCTGCGGGCGGGGATGCCGTGCTGGCGCAGCACGGCGATCGAGAAGAGCGTGTGGTCCCGGCAGCAGCCCGCGACGCGGTCGGCGGCCGGCCGCGCGGCGGTGAGCGGCAGTGGACAGCGGGACTGGTCGGTGTCGAGGATGCGGTCCACCCAGCGGCGGTTCACCTCGTCCATCCGATCTGCGGGCAGATCCACGCCACCGACACGGTAGTGGACGATCACGTTGCGGGCGGTCGCCGCGACGTCGGCGATGTCTGCGGGCACGGCGTCGAGGAGGCGATGGTGCTGCCGGGGGGCGCTGTAGGGGGAGTGCGTCCGGTAGTCGTCGATGTCCATGCGGTGAGCCTCCCCCATCACATCGTGTGAGAGTCAAGACGGCGGGCCGACCGTCATGGGGCGGCAGGGATTCGCGCAGCGGCAGGCCGACCACGGCGAAGGCGATCGTCGACAGGGCCGCCAGTGCCAGGGCGACGAAGGCCAGGATGCCGCGCGCCGGCGTCGACGGACGGGCACCGGTCGGGCGCGGGGGTCGGGGCTGATCGGATGCGGTCGTCGGGATCCTGACTCCCCAATTGCCCGCATTGTGACTGTGGCTGGCGAAATCCCTGTCCTGCTTGCCTCGGGCTACGAATGCCGGGGCCATTCAGTACGCGAGGAAGCGCGCCTTCGCGGTGCCTCTGTGCGTCGCGTCACGTGGCTGCGGAGTGGGCGGAAGATCGTCCACCGGGATTAGGGTCCGCAGTGACAATGGGATTGTCGCCGGTTGTTCATTCGGATTCGCATGCTGCCCTTGACTTCCGGGTTGCGATCACCGCCAAGCGCCCATATTGCCTGGCCACAACCCTCGCAACAGCGAGGGGACTTGCGTCGACATCAACCTGCCGGCATCGCAACTCCCACCCGCCGACAGTGAAGGACGTTCTCCGGCGGAGGCCGCGGAATTGCGGCGCTGGGATTTGCGCACCGTTTTCGATCGCCCGGTGACGGTGTCAATTATCTGCCATTGGATCACGTTGCGCCGAATGCAATTCAGTCGATACGTTGCGGTGGCCCAATCGGGGGCACGAGGAAAATAGGAGGGGCACTTGAAATCAACCCTGCGATGGTCCGCAACGGCCAGCCTGGCACTCGCGCTGGTCGTGACCGGACCGACGGCCGCCGAGGCCAAGCCGACCACGACCGACAAGAACGGCAACACCACCACGGTCGCCCGCACCAGCGACGGTCGCGCGATCACCAACGCGAAGATCGCCAAGGAGGTGACCGCGTTCTGGACGCCGGAGCGCATGGCCAACGCCGTCGACCTGGACATCGCGAAGCGCCCCGGCGCCACCGAGTCCTCCGACCGGGTGGCGAAGCCCGTCGGGCCGGCGGGCGCGGTCGCGCCGGTGAAGCCGAGCGTCGCCAGCACCGGCGACATCAGCATCCAGCTCAACGAGTCGGCGGTCGTCGGCAAGGTCTACTTCACCACCCCGTCCGGCGGTACCGCCTCCTGCTCGGCGAGCGCCGTCGCCAGCGGCAAGCGCCGACTCGTCATGACCGCGGGTCACTGCGTGCACCAGGGCCGCGGCGGGCAGTGGTACCGCAACTGGCAGTTCGTTCCGCGCTACCGCCACGGCGCGCGGCCGTTCGGCACGTTCGTGGCCTACCAGCTCACGACCCGCACCGCGTGGATCAACAACAACAGCTACGACGAGGACATGGGCATCGCCATCATGCACAACGGCGGTAACTGGGGCCTCAAGGTCGTCGACACGGTCGGCGGCCACGGTCTGCGCTGGAACTGGGGCTACAACATTCCCCTGATCACCGCCCTCGGCTACCCGTCGAACCTCGGCGGCGGCGAGGTCCAGTGGTACTGCCAGAGCGGCACCTGGCACGCGGGCGGCCAGCAGATCCGGATGTGGTGCAACATGACCTACGGCTCCAGCGGCGGACCCTGGCTGCAGGAGTACAACGACCAGAACGGCCTCGGGTACATCAACAGCGTCGTGAGCCACGGCGACAACCCGGGCAACGGGCAGTTCGACGGCCCGTACTTCGACAACGACATCAAGAGCCTCTACGACTTCGCGGAGGGTCTGTCCCCGGCGTGACCCACGTGCACACCGGAGCCCCGGCCCCACGGCCGGGGCTCCTCACGTGCGCGGAGGCGTCGTCGGCGCGGGTCCACAGTGGTGGAGACGCGGCCAGGTGCAGGCCACCGGGGGCCTGGCGGCCCGGCGGTTTCGGCGTTCTTCCCGGCGTCGCAGGACGTTGGGCTTCGGCGCATGGTGACGTGGCGCCGCGATGGCCGGGTGGCGAACACCGCGCTGGTGGTCGTGGTCGGCCTGGTCGCGTTCATCGGCCTGGTGGTGCAGTCGCGTGGCATCGACACCGCCACCGAATGGCTGGCGCTGCTGGCTGTGCTGGCCGTCGCCTTCGCCGTCGCGGACAGCTACACCAGGACCGCCGACAGCGCGACGCTGCTGCACGCCGGCTGGCTCGTCGCGGTCATCGTCGGCGTGACCCGCAACCGCCGGGCGTACCTCGCCGAGGTGCAGGCCCGGGTGCTCGCGGCGGAGCAGAGCAAGGAGGCGGAGGCCCGGCGCCGGGCGACCGACGAGCGGTTGCGCATCGCCCGCGAGCTGCACGACGTGCTCGGCCACCACCTCTCGCTGATCAACGTGCAGGCCAGTGCCGCGCTGCACCGCCCGGACCCCACCGTGGTGGTCCGCGCCCGGCCCGACCGCGACGACGTGTTGGTGAGGTGGTCGGCGAGGCCGCCGACGGTGCCGAGGCGGTGCGGCTCGCCCGACACCTGGGGCCGGACGTCGTCCTCATGGACATCCGCATGCCCGGACTGGACGGCCTGGCCGCCACCCGGGAGATCACCGCGACCTCCGAGGTCCGCGTGATCATCCTGACCACGTTCGACCTGGCGACTACGTCTACGGCGCGCTACGGGCGGGCGCGAGCGGCTTCCTGGTCAAGGACACCGAGCCGACGGAGCTGATCCACGGGGTGCGGGTGGTGGCGCGCGGTGACGCGCTGATCGCGCCGTCGATCACCCGCCGGCTGATCTCCGAGTTCACCGCCCGGGTCACGCATCCGGACCCGGGGCCGCGGCTGAGCGCGCTCACCGAGCGGGAGCGTGAGGTGATGGCGCTGGTCGCCGCCGGCCTGTCCAACGACGAGATAGCGGCGCGCCTGGTGCTCAGCCCGGCCACCGCGAAGACGCACGTCAGCCGGATCATGACCAAGACCCAGGTCCGCGGCCGGGCCCAGTTGGTGATTCTCGCGTACGAGTCCGGCCTGACCGTTCCCGGTTGGCTCGCCCGCTCCTGACAACTCAACCGGCGCGGCGGGAACGCACCAGGGCCAGCCCACCGAGGGCCATGCCGGTCAGCCCCGCCACCAGGGCCACGGTGGCTCCGAACCGCCCGGAGCCGGTGCCGATCCGACTGGCGGGTCCAGCCCTCCGATGACCAGGCCGGCCAGCCCCAGCACGGCGGCGACGCTGGCACCGAGCCGCCCGGCGCTCATGCTGTCGACGCTGGCGGCGAACGGTTGGGTGGAGACGTGCGCGGCCGCCGGTGCGGCGGACCCGAACCCCCCGAGCAGGGCGGCTGCGGCGGCGACAAGCAGGTGACGGACGTTCATCGGAGACCCCCTCGCTCGCGTGACGACTACCGGCGGCAGCGTATGGGCGGGTGTGCTCACCAGTCGTCATGCCGGAGTTGCCGATGGGCGTACCACCTGGGTTGCGCGCGCTCCGCGCGTCGTACCACCGGGGTTGTCCTCCTGCGGCCGTCGTCCGGCGCGAGTCAGCGCCTCAGGTGGCGCGGCCGGTGGTCAGGGTCGCGAACACCACGATGTTGTCCCGGTACGACTTCGTCGCCTTGTCGTAGGCGCCACCACAGGTGATCAACCGGAGCTGCGCCTTGCCGGTGTGGCCGTAGACCTGGCTCAGCGGGAGCTTGGCCTTCGGGTAGCGGGCCACCCCGTCGACGACGAAGGTGGCCTTCTTGCCGTCCTGGCGGAGCACCTCGATGGTGTCCTTCGGTTTCAGCGCGCCCAGGCGGAAGAAGACGGCTCGTCCGCTGACCCGGGAGTCGACGTGGCCCACCACCACGGCGGTCCCCACCTCGCCGGGAGTCGGCCCCAGCTTGTACCACCCGGTTGTCCTGGGTTGGTTCAGCGGCGGGACCGCGATCTGCTGGTTCCGGTCGAGCCCGAGCGGAACCGTCGGCGCGTCGACGCCGATGCGCGGGATCTTGATGCGGGTCGGCTGGGAGCGCACCATCCCGACCACCGTCGGCGCGGGAGACGGACGGGTCGCGGCGGACCCGCGGGCACGGCGCGGCGCGCCGGGCGTCGCCCCGGTGCTCGGCGACGCGCTGGTTCCGCTCGGCGTCGGTGCTGCTGCTGCCGTGGTGGGTTGGTCCGACGGCGGTGACAGCAGGAACTCCGGTGCGGCGGCGGGATCGGGCTGCGGCGGCGGCCCGACCGGATCGGGAGCCGTGGCGGCGAGCCCGACCAGTCCTGCTCCGGTGAGGATGACAAGGACGACCAGGGAGAAGCCAGCGGCACGCCACGGGAAACCGTGGCGGCCGCTGGCGCTCCTCGCCGCCTCAGGCGGCAGTGTCATTGGCGGACCGCCGACGCAGCAGGGCGATGCCACCGAGCACGCCAACGCCCATCATGCCGGCACCGGCCGCCGTGAGGGCACCGGTGTCGGTGTCGGAGAGTGCGCCACCGTCACCGGCCGCGACCCCGGCCGTCCTCGGCAGCACCCAGGCTCCTTCCGGACCCGCGTACGCGCCGCCGGGAGCGGCGGCGGTGGCGGCGCGCTGGCCCGCCGGCGAAGCGGCCTCGACCATCCGGAGGAGGTCGCCGAGGAGGTCGACCTCCACGTCCAGCTCGACGTCGAGGTCGCGGATGCAGACGACGATGATCTTTCCGGCCTGGTTGTTGTTCGCCGCCGCCTGCGTCGCGGACAGGTCGAAGGTGACGATGCTGTCCGTGATGGTGTTGTCCTTGATGATCTGGTTGACGTTCTGCTCGTTGATCTGCTTGGTGGTCGCGCAGATGACCCCGTTGCCCTGCTTGTCCTTCAGGTCGAACGTCTTCGGCTTGTCGTCCGACTTCCGGCCGGACTTCCCGTCCGACTTCCCGTCCCACTTCTGTCCCTGGTCCGACGTCTTGCGGTCCTTGGATCCGTCGTCGTACGCGGCGAGCGCGGTGGCGGGCGTGGCGAGTAGCAGGGCGGCGCTGCCCAGCACCACGCCGCCGGCGAGCTTGGTCAGAAAACTCATCGAACTGTTCCTCACTCTCTCGTGGTGGCTCTGGAGGACGAGCCACGTCGAACGTTAAGCGGATTCATCCGAAAGCAGAGGAACTTCCAGGTTTCGTAACATCTAAGGGGTGAGAGGCAATAAGTAGTTAATTCGTGTTGTTTGGGGGATACCCGCCCTCTCTGTCCCGTCTGGGCGGTGGCGCGCCGCCATCGGTAGGGTCCACCCATGACGGCGCCACGGGAGCAGCGGCGGGTGTTCGGCGAGGTCGCCGACGCCTACGACGACGTCCGGCCGGGCTACCCGGCGGAGATCCTGGACCTGATCACCGCGTACGCGGGCCGGGCGCCGAGGACCGTGGCGGAGTCGGGCGCGGGGACGGGCAAGGGCACTGCGCTGCTGCGTGGCCTCGGCGTACCGCTGACCTGCGTCGAACCCGACCCGGCGATGGCCGCGCTGCTGACCCGCCGCTTCGACGGCGACGACCTGGTGTCGGTGGTGGTCAGCCGGTTCGAGGACTGGACCCCGCCGCCGGGCGTAGTCGACCTGCTGGCCAGCGCGCAGGCCTGGCACTGGGTCGACCGAACCCGGCGCAGCCGCCTGGCCGCCGAGGCGCTGGCGCCGGGCGGGGTGCTCGCGGTCTTCGGGCACGACTTCGGCTTCGTCGACGCACGACTGCGGGCGGAGCTGGACGCGGTGTACCTGCAGCACGCGCCGGAGATCGCCGACCAGCCCGGACGGCCGGTCAACACCCGCCACCCGGGCGTGTTCCACCCGGACGAACTGCGTGGTTCGCCGTGGTTCACCGACGTCGAGGAGCAGCGGGTCGTGACGGTGGTGCCGTACGACACCGCCCGCTACCTCACCCTACTGTCCACCTTCTCCCCGCACCGGATGCTGCCCGAGCAGCAGCGGTCCCGCCTGCACCGCGCCCTGGCCGACCTCGTCGACGCGCGCGGCGGCGTCGTCGAGCAGAGGTTGACCACCGGGCTGTGCCTGGCGCGCCGGGTCAGCCGATGTCCGCCCGCTCGCGGTCTCCGGGGTTGAGGGCCTGCCACATCTCGCGGGTCATCTCGTACTCGACCTCACCCAGCTCGCTCCCCGGCAGCGGGTCGTCCCAGGACGGGAAGTACGTGCGCACGTACCGCATGCCGACGGCCTCCAGCACGCCCCGGGAGCCGGCGTTCACGGCCATGGTCTGCGCGATCACCCGGCGCTGCCCGACGGTGTCGAAGGCGTGCCGCAGGAGCGTGCGGGACGCCTCGCTGGCCAGGCCCCGCCGCCAGCAGCGGCGGAGGATGCGGTAACCCAGGTCGCTGACCGTGGGGTCGTCCGGCTGGTCGGGGCCGTGCGCCGGCGGGAGCATCATCAGCCCGACGAAGTCGCCCTCGTCCTCGCTGGCCGGCGGCGTCGAGCCGCGCGCCCCGCCGTCGGTGCCGAACGCCGTCCAGTAGCCCAGGCCGTCCACCGTGTCGGCGAGGGCCATCCGCTGCGCGTGTGACGCGACCACCTCGTCCCGGGACCGCGCCCGGCCGTAGAGGTAGCGCAGCACCTCCGGGTCGGAGTCGAGCTGGACCTCCAGCTCCAGGTGCCGGTCGGCGAGGGGGACGAGCAGCAGGCGGTCGGTGCGCAAGATCGGCTGAGGCACCCGGCAACGATCGCACGACGCGTCGGGTGCGGCGATCCGATTAGGCGGTGGCCGATGCTCACCGAGCAACCATCGGTTGCGTTAGGTCGGCGGATCGGCTAGCGTGATGCGCAACCAAACGTTGCGAAAGGTGGCCGGTATGGAGTACGGAACGATCGAGCGGGAGATCCACATCGACGCCTCACCCGAGGTCGTCTTCGACGTGGTGAGCAGTCCCGAGCACCTGCGCGAGTGGTGGCCGGACGAGGCCGAGTACCCGGCCGTGCCCGGCGGAGCGGGGCGGATCTGCTTCGGGGACCCCGCGCAGGGCGGCACCTGGGTGCAGTTCACCGTCGTCGACGCCGTGCCGCCGCGGCTCTTCTCCTTCCGGTGGACCCACGCGGAGGGGGAGACCGCCGCCCAGGGCAACTCGTTCCTGGTCGTCTTCGAGCTCGAACCCCACGGCGACGGGACGCTCCTGCGGATGACCGAGAGCGGCTTCCGCGAGCGCGGCTGGGACGAGGCCAAGGTCGCCGCCGAGTACGCCGACCACGTCAGCGGCTGGGACCACTTCCTGTCGCGGCTGCCGGCGTACGCCGCGAAGGTCGCGGCATGAGCGTGCTGGTGGACGACGACCTCTGGTCGGCGGTCGGCGACCCGACCCGCCGCCGGATGCTCGACCTGCTGCTGAGCGAGGGCAGCGGGACGGCGACCAGCCTGAGCGAGCACCTGCCGGTGACCCGGCAGGCGGTGGCGAAGCACCTCGCCGTCCTCGACCGCGTCGGCCTGGTGCGCGCCACAGCCGCCGGCCGCGAGAGGCAGTTCCGGGTCGACCAGGCCCAGCTCACCCGCGCCGTCGCCCAGCTCACCGACGTCGGCGCCGCCTGGGACCGCCGCCTGCGGCGCATCAAGCGCATCGCCGAGACGATCCAGCGTGACACGGAAAAGACCGACGAGACCGGGAAGAACGAGTAGACAGGATCACGGAGATGGCAGACATCCTTCACCGCATCGGCGTCGAACGCTCCTCACCGGAGCAGGTGTACGCCGCGCTCACCACCCTGGACGGCCTGTCCGGCTGGTGGACCGAGAAGACGTCGGGACAGCCGGACCTCGGCGGTGTGATCGAGTTCCGGTTCCGGCCGGGCGGGTTCGACATGAAGGTCGCCCAGCTCGATCCGGGCCGCCTCGTCCGCTGGAACGTCGTGGACGGCCCGGAGGAGTGGATCGGCACCAGCATCCAGTGGGACCTCCGCCAGGACGGCGAGTACACGATCGTGCTGTTCCGGCACGAGGGCTGGCGTGAGCCGGTCGAGTTCATGAACCACTGCAGCACCAAGTGGGGCACCTACCTGATGAGCCTCAAGCAGCTCCTCGAGACCGGGGAAGGCGCCCCCGACCCGCGCGACGTGCGGATCAGCGACTGGCACTGACCCGCCGCCGCGCGTCGGGTCAGTCGAGGCAGAACTCGTTGCCCTCGGGATCGGCCATCACGATGTGGCCGGTCCCGAGCGGGGGAGCGGGCTCGTGGCGCTCGAGCCGGGTGGCGCCGTGAGAGACCAGCCGCGCGGCCTCCGCCTCCAGGGCCGCCATCCGCGCGTCGCCCGCGAGCCCGGGCGCGGCCCGCACGTCGAGGTGTACGCGGTTCTTGGCCTGCTTGCCCTCCGGCACGCGCTGGAAGAACAGCCGTGGCCGGGCGCCCTCGGGGTCGACCAACGCCGAGGCGTCGTTGCGCCGCTCCGGCGGCACGCCCATCGCCTCCAGTGCCTGGTCCCACGACTCGAAGCCGTCGGGAGCGCGCTGCACCTGGTAGCCGAGGGCCTCGGCCCAGAACGCGGCCAAGCCGGCCGGGTCGGCGCAGTCGAAAGTGATCTGGACGTCGCGGGCCATCTCAGCTCGCCTCCTGTCAGGTCTGTCGGTCAGTGTGCAGGTAAAGGTCGCGGAGCAGGTACACCAGCCCCAGCCTGCCCGCCATAGCGGACAGGATCATTCCTAGATCGGTGCAACGATGGACCGGTGACCGTCGAGCGGACGACCGAGCGGGTGCTGCGACTGCTGGCGCTGCTGCAGCGGCGGCCGTCGTGGACCGCCTCCGCGCTCGCCGCACAGCTGGGGGTCACCGACCGCTCGGTGCGCCGCGACGTGGAGCGGCTGCGGGCGCTCGGCTACCCGGTGCACGCGACGGCGGGCGTCGGCGGCGGCTACCGGCTCGGCGCGGGCACCCGGCTGCCGCCGCTGCTCCTCGACGACGAGGAGGCAATCGCGACGGCGGTCTCCCTGCGGCTGGCGTCCGGAGGCACGGTCGCCGGGGCGGGCGAGGCGGCGCTGCGCGCGCTCGCGAAGCTCGACCAGGTGATGCCGTCCCGCCTGCGCGCCGAGGTGCGGGCGGTGCACGGGGCCACCGACACCCTGGTCGGCCCCGGGGTCGAGATCGACGCGGAGCTGCTGGTGACACTCGCGCGGGCCTGCCGCGACACCGTGCGGGTGCGGTTCCGGTACGCCGGACGCGACGGCGGGGAGCGCGAGCGCACCGTCGAACCGGTGCGGATGGTCACCACCGGCCGCCGCTGGTACCTGATGGCCCGGGACGTCGACCACGACGACTGGCGCACCTTCCGGCTGGACCGGATGCGCGAGGTGGCGGCGACGACCTGGCGCTTCCGGCCGCGGGAGCATCCGGACCCGGTCGCGTACGTGCACCGGTCCGTGACCGAGGCGCCGTACCGGTATCTCGGCCGGGTCCGGGTGCACGCCCCGCCTGACCGCGTACGGGAGTTCGTGCCGCCCCAGGTGGGGCGCGTCGAGGACGACCGCGACGGGTGGTGCGTGCTCGTCCTCGGTGGGGACGACCTGGACTGGCTCGCCGTGCACGTGGCCCGGCTGGGCTTCGACGCGGAGGTGCTGGAGCCGCCCGAACTGCGCGAGGCCGCCGGCCGGCTCGCCCGCCGCCTCTCGGCGATGGCCGAAACCGGCTGACGACCGTCGCCGGCGCCCCGAGCTGCGTGAGCAGCCGGGCGGCGAGCTCGTCGGTGACGGCGGCGGGGCGTAGGACTTCAGGTCCTGGTCGCACTCCTTCCACCTGGCCGCCTTCCGGCCGGAGCCGAACTGTGACAGCGACCGCGGTCCGCCGGCGCGGGCGCATGGTCCCGGGTGGAAGGGGAAGGCCAAGGTCGTCAGGAGGAGGGACCTGAGGAGGTTGCGCCATGACGGACACATCGCGCAGCGGGGCGGGTAGCGCCCAGGCCGGCTTCGCCGTGGTGGAGTTGTTCACCTCCCAGGGCTGCAACAGCTGTCCTCCGGCCGAGTCGGCGCTGTCCGAGATCGACCGCGACGCCCGGGAACGGGGGCGACCCGTGTACGCCCTCGGCTTCCACGTCGACTACTGGGACCACCTGGGCTGGCCCGACCCCTTCGGCGCCGCCGCGTACACCCGCCGGCAGGAGGACTACGCGCGGGCCTTCGGCTCGGGCGGGCTGTACACGCCGCAGATGATCGTCAACGGCACCACCGAGTTCGTCGGCTCCGACCGCCGGCAGGCCTCGGACGCCATCGCGTACGCCCTGAAGACGCCGGCCGTCACGCCGGTCACGCTGTCGGTGGCGGCCGCCGACGGGGGCGGCGGGCGCCGGGTGACGGTCGACTACCAGGTCGACCGGCCGCCGCAGCGAGGGATGGTGAACGTCGCCGTCGTCGAACGGGGCCTGGAGAACGACGTCCCCCGGGGTGAGAACGCCGGGCGGAGGCTGCGGCAGGAC
This sequence comes from Micromonospora sp. NPDC047707, assembly GCF_040704235.1. Classification (NCBI taxonomy): domain Bacteria; kingdom Bacillati; phylum Actinomycetota; class Actinomycetes; order Micromonosporales; family Micromonosporaceae; genus Micromonospora; species Micromonospora sp. NPDC047707. The sequence goes on along the minus strand of NZ_JBEYSU010000006.1, from coordinate 236,874 downwards.
GCCGTGGTGCGCGCCTTCACGGCGGCGAGACTGGACACCGGGGGCGGACGGGTCGAACTCGACGTGCCGGCGGATCTCGACCCGGGACGCGCCATGGTGGTCGGCTACGTGCAGAACGACGGTGACCGGGCCATCGTCGGCGCAACGGCCGTCGACCTGGCAGCCGGATGAGGCAGATGGCCCTGCAACTTCCTCCCATCACCGTCGAGCGGTGGGTCAACTCGCCGCCGCTGACCCCCGACGACCTGCGCGGCCGGGTGGTCCTGGTCGACATCTGGGAGTACACCTGCGTCAACTGGATCCGCACCGCGCCCTACGTCAAGGCGTGGCACCGCGACTACGCGGACCTGGGCCTGACCGTCATCGGTGTGCACGCCCCCGAGTTCGAGTTCGGCCGGGACGCCGCGAACATCGACCGGGCGGTCCGGGACCACGGCCTCACCTATCCCGTCGCCCTCGACAACGACTTCACGTTCTGGCGGATCCTCCGCAACGACGCCTGGCCGGCGAAGTACCTCTTCGACGCCGAGGGACGGCTCGTCGACCGGTGGGTCGGCGAGGGGGCGTACGAGCGGGTGGAGTCGGAGATCCGGCGGCTGCTGGAGGTCCGGGCGCCGCGTACCGGGCTGCCGCCGGTCAGCCCGGAGGCGGCGGCCTTCGCCGAGGTGGGGGAGCCCTCCTACGTCGGGATCACGCCCGAGACGTACGTCGGCGCCGACCGGGGGGTGCCGGGCACCTTCACCGTGACCGGCGACTGGCTCAGCGGCGGCGAGTACGTCGAACTCGTCAGCGGCACCGGTGAACTCGCCCTGCCCTTCAACGCCGGCGAGGTGAACCTCGTCGTCGACCCGGGACCCACCGGCCGGGCGGAGGTCCGGGTGCTGCTCGACGGCGAGCCGATCGGCGGCGAGCGCGGCGCCGACGTCGACGCGGACGGCGTCGCGCACCTCGACCGGGCGGCCATGGTCCGGCTCGTCGACGGCGCGTCCCGGGACGACCACCTGCTGGGCCTCGTCACCGGCCAATCCGGCTTCCGCGCGTACGTCTTCACGTTCGGCCCGTAGGGCCGGTCCTGACGTGGTAAGCAACGGACGGGGAGGGGAGCGATGACCGACACGACGGAGAAGGCGATCCTGGCCGGTGGCTGCTTCTGGGGGATGCAGGATCTCATCCGGAAACGCCCCGGCGTGGTCGACACCAGGGTCGGCTACACCGGCGGGGACGTCCCGAACGCTACGTACTACAACCACGGTTCCCACGCCGAGGCGATCGAGATCGTCTACGACCCGGACAAGTTGACCTACCGGGACCTGCTCGAGTTCTTCTTCCAGGTGCACGACCCGACGACGAGGAACCGCCAGGGCAACGACGTGGGGGCGAGCTACCGGTCGGCCATCTTCTACACCGACGACCAGCAGCGGGAGATCGCCGAGGACACCATCGCCGACGTCGACGCCTCCGGCCTGTGGCCGGGCAAGGTGGTCACCGAGGTCGGCCCCGCCGGCCCCTTCTGGGAGGCCGAGCCGGAGCACCAGGACTACCTGGAGAAGCATCCCGGGGGCTACACCTGCCACTTCGTCCGGCCGGACTGGAAGCTGCCCCGGCGAGGCGAGAACCGCGGTTAGCGCCGAGCCAGGCCGTCCGCAATCAACTCGACCGAGAAGGAGAGCCACGTGGCCGTCAAGACCGAGACGCGGGCACGCGCCACCACCGACATCCGGCCGTTCACCGTAGAGGTCGCCGAGGCGGAGCCCGACGCGCTGCGCCGGCGCATCGCGGCGACGCGCTGGCCCGAGAAGCAGCCGGTCGACGACCAGTCGCAGGGGGTGCCACTGGAGACGGCCAGGCGCTCGCGCGCTACTGGGAGAAGGAGTACGACTGGCGCAAGGTCGAGGCCCGGCTGAACGCCCTGCCGAACTTCGTCACCGAGATCGACGGGCTGGACATCCATTTCATCCACGTCCGTTCGAAGCACGAGGACGCGATGCCGCTCATCGTCACGATGGGTGGCCCGGCTCGATCATCGAGCAGTTGAAGCTCGTCGGTCCGCTGACCGATCCCACGGCGCACGGCGCCGCCGCGTCGGAGGGATACCAGAGCAGCGGCAGCTCGAACATCACGCTGGGCGGTGGCGGTGGCGGTGGCGGCGGCGGTGGTGGCGGCGGTGGTGGCTGCACCGCGACGCTCTCCGCCGGCCAGCAGTGGAGCGACCGCTACAACCTCAACGTGTCGGTGTCCGGCTCCACCGCCTGGACCGTGACGATGAACGTCCCGTCGCCCGCCCGGATCATCGCGACGTGGAACATCAGCGCGAGCTATCCCAGCGCCCAGGTGCTGACCGCCCGGCCGAACGGCAACGGCAACAACTGGGGCGTGACCATCCACACAACGGCAACTGGACCTGGCCGACGGTCTCCTGCGGCACCGGCTGACCGCGCCGACCGGTGGCGCGGCGGCCGCAGCCGCCGCGCCACACCGGGGTGCGGTGGTCGGAAGCCGCCGCGCCACCCGTCGGAGGTCCCGCCCGTCGCCCGTCACGTCCAGGGTGCGGTCGGGTACCAGGGGATGATCTCGCGGCGGGCGAGCAGGCGGACGTCCCAGTACAGGAACGTGAAGGCGCCCGCGACGAGGAACGCGGCGCCGGTGATCGCCGCCAGCCGGGCCGGACGGGCCGCGAACCAGGCCTGGAGCCGGCTCCCGGCGAACCAGGCGAGCAGCAGGAACAGCACCGCCATGATGACGATGTTGCCGATCGACTGGAGGGTGAACGCCGCCGCGCCGTAGAGGGGGTTCCCGCTCTCCGCCGCGTCCCGGAACATCTGCCGGAACAGCGGGTACGGCCGTCCGATGAGGAACCCGGCGACCAGCGCGCCCATGAAGACCAGCGGGGCGTTGGGGCGGCGGCGGGAGATCCGTGCGAACGGGTCCGGCACCACCTTCAGGGCGGCCAGGCCGAGGTAGACCATGGTCAGCCCGATCAGGCCGAAGACCACCATGGACTGGATGCTGCGCGGCGACAGGGACCCGGGCGTGTTCTGCGCGGTGGAGAACTGCGGCATCGACGTCCCGACGAGACCGACGACCGCGCCGTACGCCGCGGACACGGCGACCATGCCGACGGCCAGCCAGCCCAGCGGGCGCAGCGGCGCCAGGAAGCGGCCCAGCCGGCCGCCGGGTGAGCCGGCCAGGGGAGCGATGGCGCCGAACGCGGCGATGTTGCACGCGGTGAAGGTGCCCGCGATGCCGGAGACGAACGCGAACAGCACCCCGGACACGATCCCGGTCAACGGCGTCTCGGTGGGATCGTGGCCCAGCAGCGTGTCGGCGACGTTGTGGCCGATGGTCTGATCGACGAACTCCGCCGACCAGACCACGGTCAGCAGGAAGCCGCCCAACACGCTGAGCAGGATGAGCAGCCCGCGCCGGCGCGGGACGTGGCCGTTGACGAACAGGGACGTGGCGTGGGGTGAGGCCGACAGCCGGATCGGATCGGTGGCGTCGCGGGGGCCGCTGAGCCGGTCGGTCTGGGTCACGGAAGGCTCCTCAGGCATCACGGACGGTGAGCCTTCATGATGGGGCGGGCCGGGCCGGCGATGGTCTTCCGGATTGCTTGACTGTGGGCGGGAAACGGTCAGGGCAGCGGCCACTCGTGGACGGGCCGGTTGCTGTGCATGAGGTCCACGTAGTGGCGGACCACCTCGCGCAGCGCCGCGGGCCGGTCCAGGTGGTCGGCGGACTCCAGCCGGTGCAGCGTCTCCACCTGCCAGCTCGCGCCGTTGCGGCCGGTGAGACAGCGCTTCTCGATGATGCCGAGCAGCCGGTCCCGCTCCTCCGGGGCCACACCCCAGCGGTCCAGTCCGTGGTGGGCGAGCGGCAGCAGCCGGCGCAGCACCAGCTCGGTGACCGGCAGGTACCCCAGGCCCGGCCAGAAGACCTGCGCGTCGATGCCGTACCGGGCGCAGGAGGTGAAGTTCTCCTCGGCGGCGCTGAACGACATCTGCGACCACAGCGGCCGGTCACTCTCGGCCAGGGCCCGGACCAGCCCGAAATAGAAGGCGCCGTTGGCGATCGTGTCGACGACCGTGGGCCCGGCCGGCAGCACCCGGTTCTCCACCCGCAGGTGCGGCCGGCCCTTCAGCACGTCGTACACCGGGCGGTTCCACCGGTAGATGGTGCCGTTGTGCAGCCGCAGTTCGGCGAGGGCCGGCACGCCGCCGGCCGCGAGCGTCCCGGCCGGGTCCTCCGGCTCGCAGATCGGCAGCAGCGCCGGGAAGTAGCGGACGTTCTCCTCGAACAGGTCGAAGACCGTCGTGATCCAGCGTTCGCCGAACCACACCCGGGGACGGACGCCCTGCGCCTTGATTTCCTCGGCGCGGGTGTCGGTGGCCTGCTCGAACAGCGGGACCCGGGTCTCCCGCCACAGTTCGCGGCCGAAGAGCAGCGGCGCGTTCGCGCCGAGCGCGACCTGGACACCGGCGATCGCCTGCGCCGAGTTCCAGTAGTCGGCGAACTGGGCGGGGCTGACCTGGAGGTGGAACTGGGTGCTGGTGCAGGCGGCCTCCGGAGTGATCGTGTCCGCCGTGACCGCCAGCCGCTCGACCCCGTTGATCGCGATCCGCAGGTCCTCGCCGCGGGCCGCGAAGATCTGCTCGTTGAGCAGCCGGTAGCGGGGGTTGGCCGACAGCGTCGCCGCGGTCAGGTGCTCCGGACGCAGCGTCGGCAGGATCCCGATCATGACCATGTGGGCGCCGACCGTCCGCGCCTTGGCCTCGGCGGCGTTGAGGCTGGCGCGTACCTGCTCCTCGAACTCGGCGGTGCCGGTCCCGGCGAGCCGCCGGGGCGCCACGTTGATCTCGACGTTGAACTGGCCCAGCTCGGTCTGGAAGTCCGGGTCGGCGACGGCGGCGAGGACGTCGGCGTTGCGCATGGCCGGCATCGACCTGTCGTCGACGAGGTTGAGCTCGATCTCCAGCCCGGTCATCGGCCGGTCGACGTCGAACCGCGACTCCCGCAGCATCTCGGCGAAGACGTCGAGGCAGCGGCGCACCTTGTCGCGGTACCGGGCCCGATCCTCACGGCTGAAGGTCTGCGCACCGACATCCTCGCCCATGGTCACCACCCTGTCACCGCTGGTTCCCCCTAAGTTCGCATGCCGGTACCGGTGGGGGAAGACCCATCGGTCCTCTTCTACCCACCCTGGGGCTCCGTGATCCCCGTCGCGCGCCGCCCCTTCGCGCCCGGCGGGCACAGTCGGCGCGGCTAGCATGGCCGGCGGAAGGGGTGGGATTGTGACGATGCGGGAACGGGTGACCCGGCTGTTCGTCGTGGCGGCGATCGCCGAGGCGATCTCCTGGGCGGGGCTGCTGGCCGGCATGGCGGTGAAGTACGGGCCGCCGGCCAACGAACTGGGCGTGCAGGTCTTCGGTCCGATCCACGGCGCGCTCTTCGTCGCGTACGGCGTTCTGGTGCTCGCGGTTGCCCGGCTGCGCCGGTGGCGCCTGCTCACGGCCGGGGTGGCACTGGTCTGCGCCGTGCCGCCCTTCGCCACCCTGGTCTTCGAGCGGTGGGCCCGCCGCCGGGGCCTGCTCGCCGACGCCCCCGCTCCGGCCCGGGACGCCGCCCCCGTCGGCTGACCCCCCGGCGCGGTCACCCCGCCAGGACCGCCGCCGGGGCCCCGTGGCGAGCTGCTCCGGCGCCTTCTCGGCCATGTGGTGCCCGGCCGGCGGGCCGAAACGCCCGCGGTTAGGAAGGGACCCTTATACAACGCCAGGCGTTAACAAGGGGCCCTTCCTTTCACGTCAGCGCGGAGCAGGCGGCGACGGCGGCGAGCAGGAGCGCGCCGAGTGCGGCCTGGAGCAGCAGCGGCGGCCCGAGATGCGACCAGAGCGTCGCCGTACGCGGGGTGAGCAGCTGCCCGGTGGTCAGGTTGACGATCCGCTCGATCTTCGGCGGCAGGTCGGGGTCGCGCTGGCGGCGCAGCGTGACCTGCACGTGGTCCGCCGGGTGCAGGGCGCTCTGCGGCAGGTGCCCGTGCAGCTCCACCTCGCAGAGCCGCCCCGCGGTGTCGCGCAGGCGGACCGGGGTGACCAGGTACTCCGGGCCCTTCTTCAGGTCCTTGAAGCGGCGGCGCGCGCCCCCGGAGCCGGCGGACAGGACGGTGCGGACGAGGGCCACCAGCAACCCCGCGACGCCGGCCGCGGCCAGCACCACCACCAGCACCGGCTGACCCACCCGCACCTCACGGGGGTAGCCCTCGAGCAGTCGGACGACCCGGCCGGTGACGATCCGCGCCGTCGGGTGGACGATCCGCGGGGTTTGCAGGTCGCTGTCCATCGCCACCACCCAGAGTCCGGTTCTGTTCACCGATCGTATCGGCCCGGCCAGTTGAACGACGTGAATGAACGCAGGTCACGCCCCACCGAGCGGTTCAGGTGACAAGCCGGACGGCATGGGTAAGCGCAGGGCCGAGCTGGAAAGGGGTCGAGCATGCAGCTGTCCTTCCTGCGCCCGCTCTACGACCGGCCGGGCCCGTGGTGCTCGGTCTACCTGGACGCGTCCGCCGACACCGAGGACGCCCACCCGGCGCTGGACCTGCGCTGGCGCGCCCTGCGGGACCGGCTTCAGCAGCAACGGGCCGACCTGGCGTCGATCGAGGCGATCGAACGGGTCGTACGGGGCCACGACCCGATGCCGGGCGACTACGGCATCGCGGTGTTCGCCAGTCACGGCCGGGTGGCGCTGTCGGAGTACCTGTCCGCCCCGCCGCTGCGCGACCTCGCCGCGTTCGCGCCGCTGCCGCACGTGATGCCGCTGCTCGCCCAGCGCGGCGAGCAGGTGGCCTGGGTGCGGGTCCTGGCCAACCGGGAGGGCGCCGACGCCATGGCGGTCAGCGCCGGCGGCGTTCCCCGGCGTGCCGCGGTCACCGGCCGCGAGGACTTCCAACTGCGGCGGGTCAACCCGGGAGGGTGGTCGCAGTCGCGGTACCAGCGAGCCGCGATGGAGGCGTGGCACCACAACGCCGGCGACGTCGCCGCCGCGACGGTGCAGCTCGCCGAGAAGGTGGGCGCCGACGTGGTCGTGGTGGCCGGCGACGTCCGGGCCACCGGCGTGATCGCCGCCCAGATGCCCGACCGCTGGCAGGACGTCCTCGTCCGCACCGACGCCGGCTCCCGGGCCAGGGGCGCCGACGACACCCTCCTGGACGACCTGACGGTGCAGACCATCGCCGAGGTCGCCGACCAGCGCATCAGCGCCACCCTGGACCGGTTCGGCATGCAGGAGGACGTGGGTGCCGGGCTGGACGCGGTGGTGTCGGCGTTGCAGCGCAACCAGGTGGAGAACATGCTCATCGTCGACGACCCGTCGGCGAACGGGGAGCTGTGGATCGGACCCGAGCCCACCGAGATCGCCACCGACCCGCAGCAGCTGGCCGCGATGTCGGTACGCGACCCGGCGAAGGTCCGCGCCGACGCCGCCCTGGTGCGGGCACTGGTCGGGACCGACGCCGAGCTGACCGTGCTCGGCCCGGACGAGGCGCCGGAGCTGACCGACGGGGTGGGCGCCGTGCTGCGCTACGTCGACGCCGGCACCCCCGGCCGGGGCGATGGTTGAGCGTACGGCGGCCGACCTGGTGGTCGAACGGCTCCGGGCCTGGCGGGTCCCGCGCGCGTTCGGCTACCCCGGGGCGGCCATCGCCCCGGTGGTCGAGGCGCTCGACGCCTCGGGCGGGGACCCCGCCTTCGTGCCCGCCCGCCACGAGGAGACCGCCTCGTTCATGGCCACCGGGCACGCCAAGTTCACCGGCGGAATCGGGGTCTGCCTCGCCACCCACGGTCCCAGCGCGGTCCAACTGCTCAACGGGCTCTACGACGCGAAGCTCGACAGCAAGCCGGTCGTGGCGATCGTCGGCGAGGACGTCCGGGGGCCCCTCGGGCGCGCGCACGAGCAGATCGGCCTGAGCCGGCTCTTCGGTGACGTGTGCAACCAGTTCGTCCGGTACGCGCGCGCCCCGGCGCAGGTGCCGGGCCTCCTCGACGAGGCGTTCCGCACCGCCGCGGCCACCCGGAGCCCGGTCTGCGTCGTGCTGCCCCGTGACGTCCAGGAGGCCGCGGTGCCGGACCTGCTGCCCGAGTCGGTCGTCGTCACCACGACGCCCGGCGAGCCGCTGGCCCGGGTGTTGCCCCGCGACCCGGACCTGGCGGCCGCGGCGCACCTGCTCGGCGGCTCCCGGCGCACCGCGATCCTGGTCGGGCAGGGCGGCCGGGGCGCCGCCGAGGAGATCGTGGCCCTCGCCGACCGGCTCGGCGCCGGCGTGGCCACCTCGCTGCTCGGCAAGCCGGTGCTCGACGAGCGGCTGCCCTTCCACACCGGGGTCCTGGGCGAGGTCGGCACACCGGCCGCGGCCGAGCTGATGGGTGGCTGCGACGCGCTGCTGATGATCGGCACGAACGACCCCTGGACCGACTACTTCCCGATGCCCGGGCAGGCCCGCACCGTCCAGATCGACATCGACGGCCGCCGAATCGGCTCCCGCTACCCGGTGGACGTGCCGCTGGTCGGCGACGCCGCCGAGACGCTGCGCGCGCTGCTCGCCCGGGTGCCCGACCGGCCGAACGCGACCTGGCGGGACACCGTCGAGGACTCCGTCGACCGGTGGCGAAACGAGGCCGCCGCGCGCGCCGCCGCGCCGGCCGAGCCGGTCAACCCGCAGCTGGTGCTGCACGAGTTGGCCGCCCGGGTGCCGCGTACCGGCGCGATCGCCGTGGACGTCGGGTCGGTCCTCCACTGGTACGCCCGACACGTGGAACTGCCCCCGGGCGTCGACGCGCAGCTGTGCGGCACCCTCGGGTCGATGGGCTGCGCCCTGCCGTACGCGGTCGCCGCCAAGCTCGCCGCCCCAGACCAGCCGGTGCTCGCCCTGATGGGCGACGGCGCCATGCAGCTCAACGGTCTCGCCGAGCTGGTCACGATCTCCCAGCACTGGCGGGAGTGGCCCGATCCGCGCCTGGTGGTGCTCGTCCTCAACAACCGCGACCACTCCGGCATGGGCGGCGGTTGGGGGCCGACGGCCGACCTGTCCCGGCGCCGCCCCGACGTGCCGTACGCGGGCTGGGCCCGCCTGCTCGGGCTGCACGGCGTCCGGGTGGACCGGCCCGATCTGGTCGGCGCGGCGTGGGAGGAGGCGTTCGCCGCCGACCGGCCGTGCGTGGTGGAGGCCGTCGTCGACCCGGCCGTGTCGCCCGCCCCGCCGGAGCCGGCGTTCGCCGACCTGCGCGCCGTGTTCGCCGGGGGGGACGCCGCCCGTCGGGTCCGTGACCGGGTGCTCGGCGCCGGGCTGGCCGTGGAGGACCTCGTCTGACCTCCGGGCACCATCGGCGGGCGGCGGGCACGGCTTCTCACCGGCACGGGTCGGGCTGGCCGGTCGAGCCACCCGATCTGTGCGACCAGCACCGGCCTGACCCGTCGGGCGGCTCGACGGCATCCGTGCCGCCCGTCCCGATGCGGTGTCGCCGTGTCGTCTGGCGGCATCGGCACGGAAGCGGCCCGGGTGGGAGAGCCGGCACCTGCCGGGTACGGCAGCCGGTAGCCGACCCGGACCGGCGATCCGCCGGAGATCGCGGGATTACGACCGAGCGGTCTGGGATGCCCCGTTTGAACCGCATCGGGACGGGAAGCCGGGCCGCGTGGTGAGCGAACGAGGCAAGGTAGGGCCGGTGCACAAGGTGCGCGCGGGGCTCACGGCTGAGGGCGCCGGCCTGGCCGGCGACCGCGTCGTGGCGGCCGGCAGCGCGGCCCGGATCCTGGTCGGGGCGACGGCCCGGGCGTTGCGCGGCGCCGACTGCGCGGACCTGGGCCACCCCGGCCCGCTGTCCCGCTTCACCGGCGCCCCCGAGGCGGTACGGCGGGCCGCGGTGACCCGGGCCGCCGGCCGGGTCGCGCTGACCGTGGGCCAGACGGCGGAGGTGGACGCCGACCGGGTCGCCCGCTGGTTCGTCGACCAGTACCCGTGCCGCCGGTACCCGGGGCTGCTGCTCGGCTCCCCGCACGGCGCAACGGCCCACCTCGCGGTGGCGCTCGGCGTGCCGTGGCTGCCCGCGAGCTTCGAGATGAGCGTGCACTGGGCGCAGGGCGCGGTGGACCGCCCGGAGGCCGCCCTCGACCATGGCGCCGCGCTCACCGCGCGGCTGCTGGCCGGCAACCCCGACCTGCACGTACGCCAGGTGCACTGCCCGGCCAGCCGGGGCGCCCTCGCCGGTGCCACGGTCTCGCTCGCCGCGCGGTGGCGGCGGCTGCCCGCCGCGTACGTCCGGTTCCTGGCCGACCGCCTGGAGCCCGGCGCGCCGGTGCTGCTGTTCCGCGACGCCCGCACCTGGCCGGTGCTCGACTCCGCACCCGGGCACAGCTTCCAGGTCGGCTGCCCCGGCAGCGGGCTGGACCCGGTGGACTTCCACCCGGACAGTCACGCGCTGCGCCAGGTGCTCCGCTCGGCCGGCGGCGACGGCACGCGCTGGACGCCGCCGGAGGTCGTCGAGCCGCCACGCCCCGCCGAGCACGGCGTGGAGTCCGGTTTCGACCAGGCCGTACGGGAGTGGGCCGACGCGCACCGGCACCCGCTGCACCGGGTGCTCGTCCCGGAACCGGCGGCGCTGAGCGCGGCGACCGCCGACCTGTACCGGCGCTGGCTGCGCGCCGCCGGCAAGACCGGCAACCGCCTGGTCGTCGAGTGCGGCCGGCTGCTCGACCCGTGGCAGGTGGTCCGCGCGGGAATGGTGCCCTACTGGTGCGAGAACGCCACCCGGCGCAGCGTGGAGGGGGTGGAGTGGTGGCTCGCCGGCAGCGAGCCGTTCAGTTCGGTGGACGTCCTGCCCGAGCCGCCGGGACTGCGGTCACCGGCCCTCGCGGGGCTGCCGCAGTGGCTGGCCGTGGCCGCCTTCGGCCGCCGCCGGCGCGCCCTGGACCGTACGGCGGCCCGGGGGTACCCGGTCACCTCGGTGCCCACCCGCCGGGCGACCGAGGTGCTGCGGGCGCAGCCGTACGACCTGCCCACACCGCCGGCGATGAGCGTCGGCGCGGCCCTGGAAGCGCTCCGCGACAGCGGCTCCCACCAGGGCCTTCTGGTCTGTTGAGACCGGCACACCGAAACATCCTCGCGAACCCGGGGTCCCGTGATTGAGTACCTACGGAGCGGGAACACCGCTGGCTGCGACGGCCTGATCACGCCGTGCAGTGCGGCGCCGTCGCCCGCTGGCGTCCCAGTCACGTAACCCACTTCCGGCCCGGTGCGTGGTGCCACCACGCGCACGACCGGTTTCCCAAATCCGGGCGGGGGACCTTCCTGAGGGAGGCGCGGATGTTCGGACAGACCACCACAAGTACGCCGCCACCTACCGACCGGGGCCTCGAAGACCTCGACGCGGCGGCTCTGGCGTACGCGGCACGGATCGAGGGACTGCCGCCCGAACGGCGGCAGGAGGCACGCGACGACCTGGTCCGCTTCGCGCTGCCGTTCGCCGGGCGACTGGCGCGCCGGTACCGGGGGCGTGGTGAACCGCTGGAGGACCTGGAGCAGGTGGCCCGGCTGGGGCTGGTCAACGCGGTGGACCGGTACGACCCGGAACGGGGTTCGTTCACCGCGTATGCGGCGATCACGATCGTCGGTGAGATCAAACGCCATTTCCGCGACCGCACGTGGGGCGTGCACGTCCCCCGGCGGCTGCGTGACCTGATCCTCGAGGTGGGACAGGCGACGGCGGCGCTGACCAGCGAGCTGTCCCGCGCCCCCACCGTGGCGGAACTGGCCGAGCGGCTGGAGACGCCCGAGGAGGAGATCCTCGCCGCGCTGGAGTCGGCGGCCGGGTACAGCCCGGCGTCGCTGAACGCCCCGGTGGGCGGGGAGAGCTCGGCCGAGTTCGGTGACCTGGTGGGGGAGTCCGACAACGCCCTGGAGTCGGTGGACGACCGGGTGACCGTCAGCGGCCTGCTGCACCGGCTGCCCTGGCGCGAGCGGCGGATCCTCGCCATGCGCTTCTACGGCAACCAGACCCAGGCCGAGATCGCGGCCCGGTTCGGCATCTCGCAGATGCACGTCTCCCGGCTGCTGTCCCGGGCGCTGACCTGGCTGCGGCAGGCGATGCTCGCCGACGCGCCGCCGCCGTGGCAGAACGGCGCCGGCGAGGCCGACCCGGTGAAGACGAGGATCTCGGTGAAGCAGAACGGCGACCGGGTGGTGGTCGAGGTCGGCGGGGACGTCGACCGTGAGAGCGCCGCCCAGTTGCGCCGGGCGATGCTGGAGGCGATGACCGGCCAACCCACCGAGGTGGTGGTCGACCTGGTCGGCGCGGCCGGCTTCGACGCCGGCGGGATCGCCGCGCTGATGGCCGGTCAGGAGGCCGCCGCCCGCACCGGCGTACCGCTGCGGCTGACCCGGGTGCAGCCCGCGGTCCGCCGCTCGCTCGCCGCCGCCGGCCTCCCCCCGACCCACGACTGACCGCACGAGGGGGCCGACGCGACAGCGCCGGCCCCCCTCCTCGTGCGGTCGGTTACTTCTCCGTGGTGTCGTCGGGGTGGCCGCCGGGGCGGCGCCACCGTTCGTTCTCCTGCGGTGCCCGCCGGGCGCCCAGGATGGGCTCCTCCGCCTCTTCGGTCTCCTCGAAGCTGGGCCGGCGGACCTCCTCCGGCTCGGGGACCTCGATCGGCCGGGCGCCGGACTGCGGGGCCGGGTGATGCGCCATCGCCTCGCGCGGACCAGCCACCGCACCGTCGGCGCTCGGCGATTCGGGCACGTGCCTCTCCATGTGCAACTCCTCACGGAACTCCTGGGGTGGCCGGGTGGCGCGCTGCGGCAGGTCGCGGCCGAGGTCGGCGACGAGCTGGCCGTACTTGGCGTCGAACGCGGGCCGCTCGGAGCGGATCCGGGGCATCCGGTCGAAGTTGCGCAGCGGCGGCGGGCAGGTGGTCGCCCATTCGAGGGAGTTGCCGAAGCCCCAGGGGTCGTCCACGTTGACCATCGCCCCGTATCGCCAGGACTTCCAGGCGTTCCAGATGAAGAACAGCGTGGACGCGCCAAGGACGAATGCGGAGATGCTGGAGATCGTGTTCTCCGTGGTGAACCCGTCGGTGGGCAGGTAGTCGGCGTACCGCCGGGGCATGCCCTCGTTGCCCAGCCAGTGGTGCACGAGGAAGGTGCCGTGGAAGCCGAGGAACATCGTCCAGAAGTGGGCCTTGCCGAGTCGCTCGTCGAGCAGCCGGCCGGTCATCTTCGGCCACCAGAAGTAGAACCCGCCGAACAGCGCGAACACCACCGTGCCGAAGACGACGTAGTGGAAGTGCGCGACGACGAAGTACGTGTCGGTGGTGTGGAAGTCGGCCGGCGGGCTGGCCAGCAGCACCCCGGTGAGGCCGCCGAGCAGGAAGGTGACGAGGAAGCCGATGGCGAACAGCATCGGTGTCTCGAAGGTGATCTGCCCCTTCCACATGGTGCCGATCCAGTTGAAGAACTTCACCCCGGTGGGGACGGCGATCAGGTAGCTCAGGATGCTGAAGAACGGCAGCAGCACCTGGCCCGTGCCGAACATGTGGTGTGCCCAGACCGTCATCGACAGCACGGTGATCGCGATGGTGGCGAGCACCAGACCGGTGTAGCCGAAGATCGGCTTCCGGGCGAAGACCGGGACGATCTCGGTGATGATGCCGAAGAACGGCAGCGCGATGATGTAGACCTCGGGATGGCCGAAGAACCAGAACAGGTGCTGCCACAGCATCGGCCCGCCGGTGGCCGGGTCGTACACGTGGGCGTTGAGCAGCCGGTCCGCCGACAGTGCCAGCAGCGCCGCGGCGAGCAGTGGGAAGACCAGGATCACCAGCACGCTGGTGAAGAGCATGTTCCAGGTGAAGATCGGCATCCGGAACATGGTCATGCCCGGGGCCCGCAGGGTCAGGATCGTGGCGATCAGGTTGACCGAGCCGAGGATGGTACCGAGCCCGGAGATGACGAGGCCCATGATCCACATGTTGCTGCCGACGCCGGGGGAGTGTTCCGCGCTGCTCAACGGTGTGTACGCGGTCCAGCCGAAGTCCGCGGAACCGTTGGCGGTGAAGAAGCCGCCGATGACCATCAGCCCGCCGAAGAGATAGAGCCAGTAGGCGAGGGCGTTCAGCCGTGGGAAGGAGACGTCGGCGGCGCCGACCTGGATCGGCACGATGTAGTTGGCGAATCCGAAGGCCGCCGGGGTCGCGAACAGCAGCAGCATCACCGCGCCGTGCGAGGTGAACAGCTGGTTGTACTGCTCGGAGGAGAGGAACTGCAGGCCGGGCCGGGCCAGTTCGGCCCGCATCAGCATCGCCTGTAGCCCGGCGACGACGAAGAACCCGAACGAGGTCAGGAGGTAGAGCAGGCCGATCTGCTTGTGGTCGGTGGTGCGCAGCCACCGGGTCAACTTGCTGCCGGGCAGCGCCGGCCGCAGCTGGCCCGGGTAGCCGCCGAAGCGCGCCGGCGCCAGGATCGCCGGACCCCGGTCGCGTGGTTCCGTGGTGACCCGCTTGGGCATTGGAAGCATCACCCCGCCGTGACGACAGTTGGACCGGGCGCGCCTACCCGCGCCTCTGCCCATGAAACCAGGCGAGAGCGACCATTAAGGCTATAGCGGTAATTTGGGGTTAATTGGCGGCCACGGTCGCCCAGACGGCCTTACCCGCACCGGCCGGCACGCAGCCCCAGCGCTCGGCCAGCTCCCGGACCAGCAGCAGGCCCCGCCCGCCCTCGGCCCGGAGGTCCGGCCGCCCGGCACGGGCCGGGCTACGGCTGCCGTCCTGCACCGCCACGTGCAGGTACGGGCGGCGCAGGGTCAGCGTCACCTGCATCGGGGTGTGCGCGTGCCGGACCACGTTGCCGACCAGCTCACTGAGCACCAGCGACGCCGGCCCGGCCGCCCCCGGCACGTTCCACCGGGCGCACGCGTCCCCGACCAGCTCGCGGGCCAGTCGGCAGGCCTCCGCCACCGGCTCCAGCCGGGTGCGCAGCCGGGGCGCCACGGCCCGCCGGGCCTCGTGGGTCGCCTCGGCGCAGTCCTGCCGTACCGGCAGCACCCGGGCCAGGGTCGACTCGGCCAGCCACCTCGCCGCCTCCGGCGGCGGGGCGCACACCACCATCGGGACCGCCGGCCAGTCGGCCGCCCGGCGCGCGGTGGTGGCGAAGACCGACAGGGCCAGCCGGTCGCGGACGGTGACACCGGCCAGGTCGACCACCAGCGCGTCGGGCTGTGTGGACAGACACCGGTCCAGCACCGTACGCACCGCGCGCATGCTGCCCAGATCGAGACCGCCGTACAGCCGCACGACCGTCACCGGCGCCCAGTCGCGCACCTCACAGGTGATCCGGCTCGGCATGCGGCCCTCGCCTCCCGTCCGTCGGAACCTGCGAACTACCCGCGCCTGAGCAGGGCGAAACCGGACCGAGACCGGGGTCACCGGGCGCGTCGTTCACCGGCGGGCGCGGCGCGGGGCCAACGTGCCCAGCGCGACCATCCCGGCGCCGAGAACCAGGTGCAGCCAGTCGTCGGCGTTGTTCACCGGCAGGAAGTTCGCCGCGCTGCCGTGGTCCACCGCCAGGCCGTACAGCCACAGCACCAGGTAGATCGCCCCGCCGCCGACCAGGTACATCCGGGCGGTCGGGACCGACCGGGCCAGGACCAGCCCGGCCACACCGAACAGCAGGTGGACGAGGTTGTGCAGGACGGACACCTCGAAGACGCCGAGCAGCCGGGCCCCCGACTGGTGGCCCGCGATCCGGAGGTCGGCGAAGTTCTCGGTGACCCCGGGCACGAAGCCGAGCAGACCGCTGACCAGGAAGACCACGGCGATGGCGAAGGCGGCCCGGCGCACCGGCGGCTGGTCCTCGGCCGGGTTCCGCCGAGCGCGCGCGTGGGCGGGCGGGACCGTCACCGGTGGGCGGTACCCGTCACACCGGGGCCGAAACGCCCCTGGCCGCCCCCTGCGGTGGGGACGGCCGGGGGCGGCGCGTCAGGCGGGTTGCAGCCGGGGCGCGGTGGCGAGCTGGCGGACCTGCTCGTACAGGGCCACGTACCGCTGCGCCATCGTCGCCGGCGTGAACCGGGCGGCGGCCTCCCGGCGGCACTCACCCTCGTCGATCAGGCTCGCCGCGAGGAGCAGGTCCCCGAGTTCCTCCTCGTCGGTGGTGAGCAGCCCGGTACGGCCGTGGTCGATCAGCTCGGGCAGGCAGCCGCGGGCGGTCGACACCACCGGCGTGCCCAGGGCGAGGGACTCGACCACCGCCGTACCCCCCGGCTCCTCCCACCGCAGCGGGAAGAGCGCAACGCGGGCGCCGGCCAGCAGGTCGTCGCGTTCCTGCCCGGCCACCGTGCCGACCCAGCGGACCAGGTCGCCGTCGACGTGCGGGGCCACCTGCTCGAGGAAGAACCGCACGTCCGGGTTCTGCCGGGCCTCCTCGCCGGCCGCGGCCAGGTCCTCCGGCCGGTGGTACGGCCCGACCGGGCCGGCGAGCACCAGCGGGACCCCCACCCGCTGCGCCACCCGGGCGCCCAGATCCTGCCCCTTGCCGGGGTTGATCCGGCCCAGGACGACCGCGTAGTCGCCCTTCGGCGCGGCGGGCCGGCGGTCCGCGTCCACCGCGAGCGGCGTGGACAGGTGCACGTGCCCGACCGAGTGCTCCCGCAGCGCGCGCGGCGCCCGGGCCAGCTGCGAGGCGGACACGCCGTTGACCCGGACCCGGTCCCCGCCGTCGACGTTGCCGTACAGCTCGGGGTGCTTGGCCAGGTCCCAGTGGAGGGTGTGCAGCGCCGGTGGGGCGTCCGGCCCCATCGCGGTGAGCGTGGCCAGCCCGACCGCCTCCACGTGGTCGTGCACCAGATCGATGTCGTCGCGGGCGTGCAGCTCCCGCACCACGCCGTTCAGGTGCGCCTGGGAGATCCCGCAGACCTGGTTGTACGGGCGTTGCAGCGCGTGGAACTGCCCGTCGGGGAAGACGGAGAGCATCTCGTCGACCGGGAGGGTGCTGGTGCCGACCGAGGCGAGCACGACGCGGACGCCGAGCCGCCGCAGCTCCGGCACCAGGGTCGCGATGACGTTCTCGATGCCGCCGTAGCCGGGCGGGGGCACGGACAGCCAGGGGCCGGCGTTCATCAGGACGGTGAGGCTCATGCGCGGTCCCTCCCCTCGGCGGGGGTGTAGGGGCCCCGCGCTCCACCACCGACCGGGCGGTGCGCCCGGCTCGTCACGCCGCCGCCATCCGGCGCCGGGGGACCCGGTGCCGCAACTCGGCCAGGGGCGGACGTTCCTCGATGGACACGTCCGTGACGACGATCTCCCGGTCCAGGTTCGGAAGGGCCTCCGACCCGCCGCGCCGGAACTGGGTGAGCAGCTCCACGGGGAACGCCCCCGGCGCCGCCCACCCCCGGCGCTGGAGCCGGGACCAGGCGGTGAGCAGGATCTGCGCGGACATCCGGCCCAGGGCCGCGGTGTCCTGGTGCCGGTGCTTGCGTTCACCGAGATCGACCTGGGCGAGCGCGTCCAGGCCCACCAGGTCGAGCAGGTCGATGAGCATCGCCGTCTCGACCCCGTACCCGGAGACGAACGGCACCCGCTCCAGCACGTCCCGGCGACCGGCGTACTCACCGGCCAGCGGTTGTACGAAGCCGGCCAGCTCCGGCCAGAACAGGTTCAGCAGGGGGCGGGCCATCAGCTCGGTGACCCGGCCCCCGCCGTCGGCCTCCACACCGGTCTTTCCGACCAGGGGGCGGTGGTAGAAGCCCTTGACGAAGTCGACCGACGGGTCGGTGAGCAGCGGGCCGATCAGCCCGGTCACGAAGTGCGGACGGAACTCCCGCAGGTCGGCGTCGACGAACGCGACCACGTCGCCCTCGGCGGCCGCCAGCCCGGCCCAGAGCGCGTCGCCCTTGCCGGTGAGTCGCGGCAGGCCGCGGGTCATCGCGTCCTGGCTGACCACCTCGGCGCCGGCGGCCCGGGCGACCTGGGCCGTCCGGTCGGTGGACCGGGAGTCGACCACGATGAGCTCGTCGACCAGGGCCACCCGGTCCACGAGGTGCTCCCGGATCGTCGACACGATGGCACCGACCGTGGCCTCTTCGTTGCGGGCGGGCAGCACCACGCTGACCCGGGTGTCTCCCTTGGCGCGCAGCAGGCGCCGCGCCGGCCAGTCGGCGGCCGACGTCGTCCGGTAGGTGGCCCAGGCCTCCACCACCGGTGAGACGATCGTTTCCGAATTCCGCACAGGCACCCCCTGATCGTGGCGGAAAAACCGGTACTGGTTTTCCCACTACCTCCCTCGTGCTAACCGGATCATGCCTAACAGGATGATCACGCAAGTGCTGACGACGCGTTCCCGGGGGATGAACGTTTGATTGCGCCCACCCGGGGGGAGAGCTGGCGCGGGACACTGAAACGTCGTGGAGAGGCGTGATGAGATGCGCACGTGCCGGGTGGGACTGATCGGTGCCGGCGGGGTGGCACAGCGCCACGCCCGCGTGTTGAGCGGGTTCGACGACGCCGAGCTGCTCGGGGTGACCGACGTGGTGCCGTCCGCGGCCGCCGCCCTGGCCGGCACGTACGGCGTCCCGACCTTCACCGGCGTCGCCGACCTGCTGGCCGCCGGCCCGGACGCGGTGTACGTCTGCGTCCCGCCGTTCGCCCACGGGCCGGCGGAGGAGGCGGTGATCGCCGCCGGCGTGCCGATGTTCGTGGAGAAGCCGGTGGCGGTGGATCTCGGCACCGCCGAGCGGATCGCCGCCCTCGTCGCCGAGCGGGGCCTGCTCACCGGCGTCGGGCACCACTGGCGGTACCTGCCGGTCGTCGAGCAGGCCCGGGAGTTGCTCGCCGGACGTCCGGTGCGGATGGTCGCCGGGTCCTGGCTGGACAAGGTGCCCCCGGTGGCCTGGTGGTCGCGGCGCGACCACTCCGGCGGGCCGGTGGTCGAGCAGGCCGCGCACGTGCTGGACCTGGTCCGCGTCCTGGTCGGCGAGGTCACCGAGGTGACCGCGTACGGCAACGGCACGCCGCCGCCGGTCGACGGCGCCGACATCGACTCGGTGACCACCGCCGCGCTGCGCTTCGCCTGCGGCGCCGTCGGCACCCTCACCGCAGCCTGTGTGCTCGGCTGGAAGCACCGGGCCGGCCTGGAGATCCTCGCCGACGGGCTCGCCCTGGCGCTGACCGAGGACGGCCTGGTGGTCCGCGACGCCGACGGCGAGCGGGTGTTCGCCGCCGACCCGGACGCCGCCCGGGTGGCCGTGGACCGCGCGTTCGTGGACGCCGTCCGTGGCGTCGGCGACGACGTGCGCGTCCCGTACGCGGAGGCGCTCGGCACCCAGCGGCTCGCGGTCGCGGTGGCCGACTCCGCCCGCGCCGGCCGGACGGTGCGGCTGACCGCCCCGGACACCACGCCGACCCTGGTGGCCGGGGTGAGCGTCGATGCGTGACCGGATCGTGGCCGTCACCGCCCCCGGGCAGGTGGAACTGGTCGAACAGGACGCCGCCCCCCTGTCGGAGGGCACCTTCCGCGTGGAGACCCTCTACAGCGGCGTCTCCGCCGGCACGGAACTGAGCTTCGTCAAGGCCACCAACCCCTACCTGAACGTGACCTGGAACGCCGACCTCGGCCTGTTCGAGCCCGGTGCGGCGAGCACCCCGTACCCGGTGACCCGGCTCGGC
This sequence comes from Micromonospora sp. NPDC047707, assembly GCF_040704235.1. Lineage (NCBI taxonomy): Bacteria > Bacillati > Actinomycetota > Actinomycetes > Micromonosporales > Micromonosporaceae > Micromonospora > Micromonospora sp. NPDC047707. The sequence continues at coordinate 217,173 of NZ_JBEYSU010000006.1, read as the reverse complement.
TACATGCAGGTCGGGCGGGTGGTGGAGAGCGCCACCCCGGCCGTCGCCGTCGGCACCGTGGGCGCCATGACGTACGGCCACCGCACCGGCTACGTCGCCGACCCGGTCAAGGAGCGGTTCGTCCCGCTGCCCGACGACCTCGACCCGCTGCTCGGCGTGTACGTCGCCCACATGGGGCCGATCTGCGCCAACGGCATCCTGCACGCCGCCGCCGACGTGCACGGCACCGACGTGCGCTCGCTGGACGACGGGGTGCGCGGCCGGCGCGTCGCGGTGGTGGGCAGCGGCGTGGTGGCGCTGCTCACGGCGCTGTTCGCCAAGCGGCACGGCGCCGCTTCGGTGGTCGTGCTCGACCCGACGCCGCAGCGCCGGGCGGTCGCCGAGGCGCTGGGCCTGGAGACGCTCGACCCCGAGGCGGACGACCCGGCGGTGGTGCTGAAAACCCGGTGGGCGCACACCGCCGGGGACCGGGGCGCCGACGTGGTCTTCCAGTGCCGCGGCCAGGCCTGGGCGATGCAGCTCGCACTGCGCCTGCTCCGCCCGCAGGGCACCGTCATCGACCTGGCCTTCTACCAGGCCGGGGCGGACGCGGTCCGGTTCGGCGAGGAGTTCCACCACAACGGGCTGTCCCTGCGCTGCGCCCAGATCGGCCGGGTGCCCCGGGGGCTCGCCCCCACCTGGGACCGGGAGCGGCTGAGCGCGGAGACGATCGACCTGCTCCGCGCGTACGGCGAGGAGATCCGCAAGCACCTGGTCTCGGCGGTGGTGCCGTTCGACGAGGCGCCGGCGCTGCTGACCGATCTGGCCGACCGCCGCCGCCAGGAACTCCAGGTCGTCTTCACCTGCTGACCGACCCGACCCGCTCCGCTCCGCGATCGTGCACCCTCGGTCGCCGGTTCGGGCGCCGTGCGGCGTGTGCCGGGGCGGTAACCGCACGATCGCGGAGATTCGGGGACGGCGGCGACACCCGGGCGGGCGGGGACCCAAGAGATCGGTCCGGTCGCGTACCGTTGCCGCTCATGGGTGTGTCGCAACGGTTGAAGAGCAGGTTCCGCCGGTTCCTCCAGCGGCCCGGCACGACGGTGGAACTGGGGCCGCTGGAGAAGCTGCTGCCCGCCATCGAGGCGCGCGAGGAGGAGCTGCGGGCGCTCGACGACGCCGCGCTGACCGAGGCCGCCGGCAAGGCCGAGGGCTACGAGGAGATCTGCGCGGTCGGCCGGGAGGCCGCCCGCCGCGGGCTCGACCAGCGGCCGTACGACGTGCAGCTGCTCGGCGCGATGGCGCTGCTGTCCGGCAAGGTCGCCGAGATGGCGACCGGTGAGGGCAAGACCCTGACCGCCACGATCGCCGCATACGGGCACGTCCGGGTGGGCAACGGACCGGTGCACGTGCTCACCGTCAACGACTACCTGGCCCGCCGCGACGCCCAGTGGATGGAGCCGGTCTACACCCTGCTCGGCCTCACCGTCGGCTGGGTCAACGAGGCCTCCACGCCGCAGGAGCGGCGCGACGCCTACGCCTGCGACGTCACCTACGTCTCGGTGAGCGAGGCCGGCTTCGACTACCTGCGCGACCAGCTGGTCACCGACATCGACGACCGGGTGCAGCCGCCGCTGCGCACCGCGATCGTCGACGAGGCCGACTCGATCCTCATCGACGAGGCCCGGGTGCCGATGGTCCTCGCCGGTGCCGTCGCCGGCGAGCAGGACCCGGTGCACACCGCCGCCGCGCTCGTGCGCGGCCTGCGCAAGGGCAAGCACTACACCGTCGCGGAGGACGGCCGCAGTGTCGCCTTCACCGCCGCCGGCCTCGCCGCCGTGGAGGCCAAGCTCGGCATCGACCTGTACCACGAGGAGAACGTCGCCCAGCTCTCGGCGGTCAACGTGGCGCTGCACGCCCACGCCCTGCTGCACCGCGACGTGGACTACATCGTCCGCGACGGCACGGTCGAGCTGATCGACGAGATGCGCGGCCGGGTCGCCCAGCGGCGCCGCTGGCCCGACGGTCTCCAGGCGGCCGTGGAGGCCAAGGAGGGCCTGGACGCCACCGCCGAGGGGGAGGTGCTCGGCACGATCGCCGTCCAGGCGTACATCGGGCTCTACCCGACCGTCTGCGGGATGACCGCCACCGCCGTGCTGGTCGGTGACCAGCTCCGGGAGTTCTTCGGCCTGGAGGTGGCGGTGATCCCGCCGAACACCCCGTGCATCCGCGAGGACGAGTCGGACCGGATCTACGCGACCCGCGCCGAGAAGGAGGAGGCGCTGATCGACGAGATCCGGCGCAACCACGAGCGCGGGCGGCCGGTGCTGGTCGGCACCCTCGACGTCAAGGAGTCCGAGGGGCTGGCCGCCGGCCTGAACGCGGCCGGCGTGCCGTGTGTGGTCCTCAACGCCAAGAATGACGACGAGGAGGCGGCGATCATCGCCGAGGCCGGCGTCTACGGCGCGGTGACCGTCTCCACGCAGATGGCCGGCCGGGGTGTCGACATCCGCCTCGGCGGCAGCGACCAGGCCGACCGGGACCGGGTCGCCGAGCTGGGTGGCCTGTACGTGATGGGCAGCGGCCGGCACGACAGCCGCCGGGTCGACGACCAGCTGCGCGGGCGGGCCGGCCGGCAGGGCGACCCGGGTGGCTCCGTCTTCTTCGTCAGCCTGGAGGACGACCTCGTCGTCCGGCACGCCGGGGACACCGTGCCGGCGTCGCCCCGGATGAACGCCGACGGCCTGGTCACCGACCCGCAGGTCGACTACGCCGTCGAGCACGCCCAGCGGGTCGCCGAGGGCGTCAACCACGAGATCCACCGCAACACGTGGCGCTACAGCGTGGTGGTCGAGCAGCAGCGCAAGGCCCTCGCCGAGCGCCGTGAGCGGCTGCTGACCACCGACGTCGCGGCACTGATGCTGCTGGACAAGGTGCCCGACAAGGCCGGCGAGATGGACGAGGACCTGCTCGCCCGGGTCGCCCGGTCGATCGCCCTCTTCCATCTCGACCGGCTCTGGGCGGAGCACCTCGCCGAGCTGTCCGAGGTCCGCGAGGGCGTGCACCTGCGGGCCCTGGGCCGGCTGGACCCGCTCGACGAGTTCCACCGCGCCGCCGTGCCCGCGTTCAACGACCTGGTGCCGGAGATCGAGCGGCGCACCATCGAGACCTTCACCGAGACCGAGTTCGACGAGACCTGGGTGCCCGACGAGGCCAAGCTGGTCCGGCCGAGCGCCACCTGGACGTACCTGGTCCACGACAACCCGTTCGGCTCGGAGCTGGACCGGCTCATCGCCTCCGTGGGCCGCCGGCTCAGCTCCGGCTCCCGATAGTCGCGCCCTGGGTGCTCTTCCGGTGACGAGTGACACCGGAAGAGCACCCTTTTGCGCCGTTTCGACACCTGGCACCGGGGTAGTAGCCCGGGTCCGGGGAGAGTCGGGAGAGATCAGGACCATGGAACAGGGAACGGCCCCGGTGGGGCGCGCGGTGTCGCGCGCCGTCGCGACGGGGGCGGAAGACCGGTGAACCTCGAGATGCGGGAGCCGGTCGCGGAGACGCTCGGCGTACTGGAGACCGCCGCCCTGCTGCGGGAGCTGACCGCCGGACTGATCGGCGTCGACGACTTCGACGAGGCGCTGAACGTGCTGGTACGGATCGCTTGCGACGCGGTCGCGGGAGTCACCTGGTGCGGGTTCACCGCCCTGCGCGCCGGGGAACCGGCCGGCGTCGCGGCGTCCGACGCCCGGCTCGCCGGTCTGGACGACCTGCGCCACGGCCCGGACTCGCCGGCCATGGAGGCGATCCGGCGGCGGGAGATGGTGGTCTCCGAACACCTGGGCCGCGAGTCGCGCTGGCCGGACTGGACGGCGCGGGCCCGTGAGCTCGGCGTGCGCGGGGTGATCTCGGCCCAGGTCGACGTGGACGAGCAGGTGATCGGCTCGCTGAACCTCTACGCCGGCGCCACCGACGCGCTCACCCCCCGGCACCAGCTCATCGCCATGCTGATCGCCGAGCACGCGGGGCTGCTGCTCGCCGCCGTACGCGACCGGGCCCGCTCGGCCGCCGAGGCCGGCCAGTTGGACGCCACCGTGCTCGGCGACGGGGTCGTCGGCCAGGCGATCGGCGTGATCATGACCCAGCGGGGCTGCCGGGCCGAGGAGGCCCTGGGGGTGTTGCGCAGCGCCGCCACCTCGCTCGCGATCCCGCTGCGCGAGGTCGCCGAGCGGCTGGTGAGCACGGTCTCCCGCCCCCGGGAGAGCTGACCGCGTCGTTTCGCCCCGGGTGCGCCCGGGTAGCACCCTTGACTGGTGACGTGACGCGACCTGGGGAGAAGCGATGCAGAGCCGGCTGCGGGTGCAGGGGCACCCGATCCAACCGATGCTGGTGACGTTCCCGTTCGGGCTCTTCGTGAGCGCGACGGTGTTCGACCTGACCGACGTGATCGGGGGGCCGGCGTTCCTCGGTGAGGTGGGGTACTGGACGGCCGTGGCGGCGCTCGTCGCCGCCGCGCTGGCCACCGTCGCCGGCATGATCGACCTGTGGGACGTGCCGGGCGGGGGCACGCGCCGGACGGCCGCGACGTTCAACCTGGTCAACGCGGCGATGGCCGGCCTGTTCCTGATCGCCTGCCTGATCCGGGCGGACGCGCCGCAGCGGGGTGCCAGCGTCGTACTGCTCCTCACCGAGCTGGTCGCCCTCACCGTGGGTGGGTACGGCGTCTACCTGGGGGCTCGCCTGATCCGCCAGTTCGACGCCGGCCGTGCCGAGGCCACCACTCTCGACGCCCTGCACGGCGTCACCGGCTCCACCGTGGAGATCGTCCGTCCGCGGCCGTAGGCGGAATGGTCCGGGCACATCCGGACACCGCGATGCCGGCGGCACGGAGCCGGTCACCTGATCGGGTGGACGGACCGACGAACTTTGCCATGGCACCTGTCGGCTTCCAGGGATTCGGAGATCGTACGAGCCGGAGCCGAAGCCGGAGCCGGAACCGGAACCGGAGCGTTTGACTCCGTCTGAACCAACGGCAGGGGCGCCACCCTCGGCACGAGAAGGAGTGTCATGGCTAGGACCATTCTCATCACTGGTGCTGGCTCTGGCTTCGGAGAGGGCGCCGCCATCGGCCTGGCCAACGCCGGCCACGACGTCATCGCGACCGCTCAGATATCGCCACAGGTCGCCCAGCTACGGGACAAGGCCGAGGAGCTCAACCTCCAGAATCTGCGGGTCGAGAAACTCGATCTGCACGATCCCTATGACGTGGCGTACGCCCACACCTGGGACATCGACGTCCTGGTCAACAACGCTGCCGTCGGAGAGTGTGGACCGATCTCAGAAATTCCCCTGGACCTGGTCCGGCGTACCTTCGAGACCATCGTGTTCAAACCACTGGCCCTGACCCAGGGCTTCGTCAAGCGCTGGGTCGCTGAGAAAAAGGCCGCGAAGATCGTCTTCACCTCGTCGATGGGAGGCCTGTTCACCCCTCCCGGTTACGGGGCCTACACCTCGTCGAAGCACGCTCTCGAAGGCATTGCCGAGGCACTGCGTCAGGAGTTGGAGCCCTTCGGCATCAAGGTCCAGACGATCAACCCGGGTCCCTACCTCACCGGATTCAACGAGACGATGGCCGACACGCCGTTCCGCTGGCTCGACGACTCGAAGAACTTCACGAAGCGTGCGGACATGCGGGCGTTGTTCGACAGCATGCTCGGGAAACCGGAGGGCCGGCTCGACCCAGCGGAGCTCATCGACGCGATGGTCAGGATCGTGCCCTCGGATGAGGGAAAGTTCCGCAACGTGATCCCCCGGTCCGTCGAGGAGTTGGTGAAGAAGGATCAGGCCGAGAGGTGGCAGGCGCGCATCTGACCCGAGACACTCCAGCGGGTCATCCAGCGGGCGGGCACGGAACGACGCTTACGCCTGGTGAGCGTCGCCGTGGTGGGCGGCCAGGACGTCCTCGCCGAAGTCGCTCGCCGGGCGGCGGAGCACGGTGTGGGCGTGGTTGCCGTCGTCGGTGGTGTTGTCGTACTCGATCAGCAGGTCGTCGCCCTGCACCCGGTAGTAGTGGCGCTGCCCCGGACGGGTGGGCCCAGCCCACGCGAAGTGCAGCGGTGTGCCGGCGAGGCGGCGCGCCTCCCGGATCGCCAGCTCCGGCGGGAGCCGGTCCAGGTAGAGGGCGACGAGTTGGTCGAGCAGGGCCCGGCCGGTGGGACCGAGCCGGTCGGCCGGCACGCCGAGCGGCCCGACCGGGGCGTCGACCCGGGGCCGGGTGGCGCTGACGATGTCGGCGGGCGCCTCGTCGGCGACGATCGCCGCGGCCCGGCCGGCGGGGCCGATCGCGTCCAGGAGGGCCCGGCCGAGGTCCTCCTCGGGACCGAGGGGACGTGACACCGGGTGGCCGGCCCACCGGACGGCGGCCGGGTTCGCGCCGAAGAAGACGGGTGCGGGGGAGACCTGGTCGTCCACCACGGTCATGCTGACCGACAGGTGGTGCCCCTCGACCCGCCACGCCCACGCGTCGTCGCGGGCCGGGTCGCCGAAGACGGCCACCCAGTAGTCGTCGCTGTGCCGCCCGCGCCGCCACCCCTCGGCCCGGTCGAGCACCTCCTCGAGCGCGATGATCGCCATCGCCTGCGCGTACGCCGGCGGGCTCAGCGCCGTCGCCAGCAGCCGGTGGGCGGCCTTGCGGGCGGTGCGGTCGAGGTCGGCGAGGCACACGCCGGGCCGGGGGCGCGGCCGGTACTCCAGCCAGCGCCGCGCCGCGACGTCGTCGAACCGGTGCGCCGCGCCGCCCCGGGCGGGCCCGTCCAGGGCGGCGAGCAGCGCCGTGCCGGCGGTGCGCATCTGCTCGGGCAGCGGATCCTCCACCGCCCCTGTATACCGGGCGGCGCGGGCGCCCGCCGGCCGACCGGGCGACCCGTCCGGCCCGGCAGGTGCCCCTGCGAAGGATGGGATGCCGCCTCCCCGACGGGGCGCGCGTCCTCGTCGCTCACAGCTACTGAATCGTTCGGAAACCTAACCGGTCCGAGCCGTGCCTCGGCCCGTCGCGGTTGTCACACCCCCGGTACGCGGAGCGTCCAAATGGGAGCGCAACCAGGCCTCCGACCTCGGCATGAATCACGTTCGTCAACCACGCTCCGTGACCGCCTCCGGCGAATGTGAACCGGGTGGGCACCCCCCGTATCGGGTCATCTCGGCGACTCTGCTGTAATCATCAGGCCTCGTACGCAGAGCGAGCATTCGGCTCCGATGTGTTCGTCAATTGTCACATTCATGCAACGCAGCCGCCCCTTGACCCCCGCACGGGCGCCGGGAAGCATCGATGAAGCGGCGTCCCGGGCCGTGGGGATATACCCGGACCAGCCAAGGAGGACCATGTCGGTCAGCCCTGCTTCGTCGCGCGCCGGATGGCATACGTCCCAGCCGGCTGTTCCCGGTCGACCCCCGGGTGGCCAGCGCCGTCCCGCGAACACAGCCGCGCCGGTGCTCACGGTGACCCTGTCGATCCCGCTGGCCAACGAGGAGGCGCTCACACCACCGGCACGCCGGCTGCTGGAGGCCGCGCGGGAGCTGCTGGAGCGGGGCGAGGGCACCATCACCGCCGCCGGTTCCAACGGCGTCGAGCGCCGGCCCGACCCGGTCCCCGCCGGCCGGTCCCCGGGCCGCCAGCTCGCCCCGACCATCCCCACCCTGCACATCCTCGCCTCGTCCCGGTCGGTGCTGCGTGACGGCGAGCCCCTGCCGCTGACCCGCCTGGAGTTCGACCTGCTGCTGCACCTGGTCGCCCACCCCCGCCGGGTCTTCACGCGGCTCCAGCTGCTCAACGCCGTCTGGGGTTACGAGCACGCCGGCGTACGCACGGTGGACGTGCACGTCCGCCGGCTGCGCGGCAAGGTCGGCGTGGACGTCCCGCTGGTCACCACCGTCTACGGCGTCGGCTACCGGCTCGCCGACGACGCCCGGGTCACCATCGACCGCAGCGGCTGAGCGACCGTCCGGCCCGCGCCGCCCCCCGGCGCCGCGGCGGCCGACCGGGCACGATGGTCGGCGTGCGTGTCCGTCCGATCTCGCCCGAGCATCTCGTCACCGAGCTGGCCGACCGGCTCGCCGGCACTACCACGGCCGCCGGCCGGTTGCGGGTGGCCGTCGACGGCCCGCCGGCGGCCGATCCCGACGCCCTGGCCGGTGCGCTGGTCGACCCGCTGCGCGCCCGGGGCCGTCCGGTGCTGCACGTGCGGGCGGCGGACTTCCTGCGGCCGGCCTCGGTGCGACTCGAACAGGGCCGCACCAACCCCGACGCGTACTACGAGGGCTGGGTCGACGAGGCCGGGCTGCGCCGGGAGGTGCTCGACCCGGCCGGCCCGGACGGGTCGGGGCGGGTCCTGCCCTCGCTGTGGGACGCCGACGTCGACCGCGCCAGCCGCGCCGGGTACGTCGAACTGCCCGAGCGCGGCGTCGTCCTCGTCAGCGGGTCGCTGCTGCTCGGCGGTGGCCTGCCCTTCGACGTCACCGTGCACCTGGCGCTCTCCCCGGCCGCCCTGGACCGGCGCACCGGCCCGGAGCAGCGGTGGACGCTGCCGGCGTTCGCCCGCTACGCCGACGAGGTGGCCCCGGCCACGTTCGCCGACGTGGTCGTCCGGGTCGACGACCCCCGCCACCCCGCGCTGGTCGACGTGGCGGCGGGGCCGGTCTGAACGGCGCCGGCCCGGCGGACGCCGGGCCCGGAACGTCACGAACCGGCCCGGAGATCCGGCGAAGTCGCCGGTTTGATCCACCGGACCCCGGGGTATTCGCCCGGCTCACAGAGCACGGGTGATCCGCCCGCGCGGGCGACGACCATGCCGGGGCCGGTGGCCCCGGTGGACCGTGAGTTTCGGAGAAAGGCAGGCAGCGATGCTCGTCCACGACACGGTCGGCACGGGCCGATCCCAGGCGGAGGTCGACCAGATCCGGCAGTCCCTCCGGGCCCGCTACGACGAGCTCACGGCGGAGTACGAGCAGGCCGTGCTGGACAGCCAGGTCCTGCGCCTGGTCGAGGTGGGCGACACCGCGGGCGACGACCAGGCCGACAGCGGCACCAAGACGGCGGAGCGGGACACCGCGCAGTCGCTGCTGCGGACCATCCTGGACCGTCGGGCCCAGTACGAGCACGCCCTCACCCGGCTGGACGAGGGCACCTACGGGTTCTGCGAGGGCTGCTCGGCCCCGATCCCGGTGGAGCGGCTGGAGATCTTCCCCTCGGCCACGACCTGCGTGACGTGCAAGCAGACCCGGGAGCGCCGGGCGGCCTGACCTGCGGGTGTTGCCGGTCGGTCCCGGGCGCGGTGGACTGCACCCATGGGTGACATCAAGGTGGGCACCGCCTCCTGGACCGACCGTACGCTGCTGGACTCCGGCTGGTACCCGCAGACCGCGGACACCCCGGAGAAGCGCCTGGCGTACTACGCCAAGCAGTTCCCGCTCGTCGAGGTGGACGCCACCTACTACTCGCCCCCGGCCGAGCGGACCGCCCGGCTGTGGGCCGAGCGCACCCCGGCCGGCTTCACCTTCAACGTCAAGGCGTTCAGCCTGCTCACCGGCCACCCGACGAAGGTCAGCTCGCTCTACAAGGACCTGCGGCCGGAGACGGAGAAGCGGAACGTCTACCCGGACGACCTCGCGCCGCAGGCGTACGAGGAGGTCTGGACGCGCTTCCTCAGCGCCCTGGACCCGCTGGTCGAGGCGGGCAAGCTCGGCGCGCTGCTGTTCCAGTTCCCGCCCTGGTTCACCATCAAGCGGGACAACAAGCAGTACCTGCGCGAGGTGGCGGCGCGCTGCGCGCCCCTGCGCCCGGTCTTCGAGTTCCGGCACGCCTCCTGGTTCGACGGTGCCAACGCCGACGAGACCCTCGCCTTCCTGCGCGGGCACCGGCTGCCGTTCGTGTGCGTGGACATGCCGCAGGGGCACCGCTCGTCGGTGCCCCCGGTGCTCGCCGCCACCGCGGACCTCGCGGTGGTGCGCTTCCACGGGCACAGCGACAAGTGGACCAGCACCGACATCCACGAGAAGTTCGGTTACCGCTACTCCGACCGGGAGCTGCGCGACTGGGCGCCGAAGCTGCGTGAACTGGCCGGTGAGACCGAACGGACGCACGTCCTCATGAACAACTGCTACCGGGACTTTGCCCAGACCAACGCTAGTACGCTGCAAGGCCTACTGAGCAGCTAAAACGCTGATCGTTCGGCCGAACTGCCCACTAGCATGACGCTCCTAGTTCCGATAACGTACGCCCCATGACGTCACCAACGCAACATCCGCACCAGGATTTCGCGCTGCTCGGCGAGTCGTGGGAGCTGTCCCTGAACGCCGACGGGTACGCCGCCAACACACTGCGGGCGTACCCCAACGCGCTGCGGCAGCTGGCCGTGTGGCTGGCCGCCAGCCACCCCGGCGTCGGGCCGCTCGACGTCACCCGCGACCAGATCCGGGCGTGGATCGTCCACGTGCGCGACTCCAGCTCGACCGGCACCGCTCGGTCCTGGTTCGCCGGCGTCCGGCACTTCTTCCGCTGGCTGGTCGCCGAGGGCGAGACGGACCGCGACCCCACCGAGGGCATCCGGACGCCACCGCCGAACCAGCCGACCACGCCGGTGCTGCCGCTCGACGACGTGCGCGCGCTGCTGGGCACGTGCACCGGGAAGGACTTCACCGACCGGCGCGACGCCGCGATCATCTACGTGTTCCTCGACGGCGGGCTGCGCCTGGCCGAGGTGACCGGGTTGGCCGTCGACGACGTGCACCTCCGTGAGCGCGCCCTCGTCGTTCGCGGCAAGGGCAGCAACCGATCCGGGCCGCGGATCCGGCACGCGACCCTCAGCGTCAAGGGCACGCAGTCCCTCGACCGGTACCTACGCGAGCGGCGCCGGCACCCGCACGCCGAGCGGCCCGCGCTGTGGCTCGGCGCCCGCGGCCGGACCGAACTGTCCGCCGACGGCGTCGAGCGCGTGCTGCACCGCCGGGCGGCCGAGGCCGGCATCGGGCCGATTCACCCGCACGTGCTACGGCACACGTGGGCGTCGCAGGCCCGCGCGGCCGGGCTGTCCGAAGGCGACCTCATGGTGCTCGGCGGGTGGCGGTCGCGGCAGATGCTCGACCGGTACGGCGCGGCCGTCGCCGGCGAGCGTGCGGCCGAGGCGTACCGGCGCCTGGCGTTGGGAGATCGGCTGTGAGCTGGGCCGATGACGAGGAGTACCGGCGCTCACTGCGGCAGCCCGAGGACGAAGAGCTGGCCGAGGTGGCCGAGTATCGGCGAGCGAAGGGGGTCCGGTTCGTGGCGGACGTGACTGAGGACCTGCCAGCGCCGAACAACTCGGCGGCCCGGGACGCGCTCGAACCGATTCTGAGGATGAGGAAGGGGCTGGCCCGCACCCGCGTGCTGGACGTGGTGTGCCGGAGGGACCACCGTCTCGCCGAGGTCCTGCGTACTGCGAACGGCCTCGTCGTCCGCGGTGACGGCCCCGCCACCCAGCTCCAGGTCGAGCGGGTGGGGGGCGACTCGATCCCGGACCCCGACGGCGGCGGCTGGATGTCCAGCAGTTGGTCATACGACTGGCAGAAGACCGTCCGGGCGAGCCGGGCACGACAAATCTGCCTGTTCCTCGACGATCTGCTGGGTCGCACACAGTACGAGGGCCAGCGCGAGTACGTGGTCGCCCGGATCGTTGTGGTGCAATGCCGCTGCCGCGCGGCGCGGATTTCGGGGGAGTGGCTGAACGAGCAGATCGAGGCAGGGCGCCGTCGAGTGGTGTTCGAATAGCGTTCGAACGTCGTGCTAGATTGAAGATCCACGCTCGCGCACCCGGGAACTGCTGCGCGTTGTCGGATTGGGGCACCGGCCAGGACCGAAGAGGTCAGGTCAACTGTGCCCAGAGGACATTCTCGTCTCACCCCTGAGCAGCGGCGCATCCGAGCGCAGATCGCCGCCAACACCCGCTGGTCGAAGGAGGATCCGACCGCTGCTGCCGAGAAGGCGCAGGCCGGTCTCCTGGAGAAGTTCCGCCGTGAGGTAGACCCGAACAACGAGCTGCCCGAAGCCGAGCGTGAGCGTCGCGCCCAGGCGGCCCGGCGCGCCCACATGCAGCGCCTTGCCCTCGCCTCGTCGAAGGTGCGGGCCGCCAAGCGGGGTGGCGGTGACAGTGCAGCCGCATGAAGAAGCCCCCCGACCGGGCGGATCGGGGGGCCAGGAGACGGCCGGCGAGCACGTCACGACCACGGTACAGCAGCCCGACGCCACGGTCACGCGCCGCGGCGGCGACCCGGTCATCACCCGCCGGCGCAACGCCCGGGCCGTCGACGACTTCCTCGATCAGATGGGGTTCAGGCTCACCCCGGCCGACGTCCTCAGCCTGACCGTCCCGCCGCCCCTGCCCGACGTTGCAGCGTGCGGCGGACCGCACGCTGGCCCGTGCGACCACTGGCGCACCTGCACCGGCATGAGCCTAACCGTCGCCGAGCGGGACGCAGCCGGCGCCCAGCACCCATGGCGGCTGGTCGCGTGATCGACGCCCTGGCGATGGCCGCCCGGTACGCCCGGGACGGCTGGTCCGACGACGACGCCGCAGCGAAATTCGGCGTCGACGTCGGCCAGCTGCGCCGGCACCTCGCTGCGACGGTTGACGCCGCAGCGAGCACCGGGCAGGCAGGCGCCGCCCCCCAGCACAACGGCCACCGCCACGGAGACGCCGTCGCAACCGTGCTCGGAGAGGCCACGGTTGACGAAGAGCGGCACGCCCCCGCTGAGCTGTCGGTGGTGGCGACGCTGCCGGACGCATTCTGGTCAGCCCGGCCGCTCTTCGCCACCATTCGGCAGGCTGCCCACGCTGTGGGTCGCGGCGCGGACGGCGTGCTCGGCGCAGTCCTCGCCCGGGCCGCCGCCATGGCCAGCCATGAGCTGCGGTTCGACTTCGGGCTGGGGCCGGGCAGCCTGAACCTGTTCGTCAGCCTCGTCTCGCCGTCCGGCGGCGGCAAGTCCAGCTCCGCCGCCGTGGCCCGCCGACTCATTCGCACGCCGGCGTACCTGACGCCGGAGAGCTTCCCGGACGGCATCGGGATCGGCACCGGCGAGGGCCTGGCCGAGATCTACATGGGCATGGTCGAGCGGGAGACCGGCGAGATTCACAAGCGCGGTCCGCGCAAGGGCGATCCGGTGACGGAGAAGGTTCGTACGCAGGTGCGGCACAACGCGTTCTTCTTCATCGACGAGGGCGAGACGCTGTCGAAGATGATGCGGGAGCGTCAGGGCACCACGATCGGCGCCGCGATCCGGACCGCGTGGGTGGGGGACGCGCTCGGCCAGGCCAACGCACGGCAGGAGACGACCCGGTTCGTGCTCGCCGGCTCGTACTCGATGGGCATGGTGGTCGGGTATCAGCCGGAGGTCGCCCAGGCGCTGCTGGCCGACAGCGGGCCGGGCACGCCGCAGCGGTTCCTGTGGCTGGCCACCGTCGATCCGAGCATTCCGGACGACTGGCCCGACCAGCCTGAGCCGCTGAGCCTGCCGCTCGCGGACGTCTTCGGCCGGCCGGCCACGGGCACGATCGGCTGCCCGAAGGAGCTGCGCGCCGAGCTGCGTCGTGACGTGACGCTGTTCAACCGCGGCAGGATCGCGCGGACCGCGCTCGACGCCCACGTGGTGCTGATGCGTTGCAAGCTGGCCGCGCTGCTCGCGGTCCTGGACGACAGGATGCGGGCCACCGCCGAGGACTGGGAGCTGAGCGGGATCATCTGGGCGGCCTCGTGCGCGGTGCGGGACCGCCTCGTCGAGATCGGCCGGGAGCGGGCCGCCGAGGACGCCCAGCGCCGCCGGCAGGACTACGTCGAGCGGGAAGAGCTCGCGCACCTGGCCCGGGAGATGGCCCCGGCGAAGGTGGAGCGGGTGGCCCGGTTGTTGGCAGCGTGGATCCACGACGACGGCGCGGCGACCGTTGGCGCAGCCCGGCGCAAGCTGGCCAGCCGCGACCGGCCGCTGCTCGATGCCGCGCTCTCGCTCGCCCTCGCCAGGGGGCTGCTCGTGCAGGACGGCAGCGTACTGATGCCCGGCGATGCGAGGCCGGCATGAGTGCGGCGTGGACGGGCGGACGGATGTGGACATGTGGACGTGTCCACATGTCCCCCCGGTATTCCTATCTTGAAAGTCACCCCGTTCCCTTCTCTTCTCTATCTATATATGCAGGTCAGCGGGCAAATGTGGGTGTGGCTGCCTGCCTACTATTCGTCACTCCTTCCGCCGGCGTCCCCCCGTGATGTGGACAGCGTCCACATGTCCACATCACGCCCATCGATGGTATGGGCCTCAGAGACGACCCGGATTAGCCCCTTGACGAGTAGGAGGCAAGGACCGTGACTCACCACTGGCGCACGATCGACTTCCGGCCGGCCCCGCCCGGCTGGCACATCGTGCATCTCACCGACGAAGACCTCTACCGGCACGCGCTGCCCGGCTGGCTCATCCAGGAGGACGACGGCGGTGACCGCCGAGTCGTGATCGGCGGCGTCGACGAGGACGGCGAGGTGAGGCCGGCGTTGATCGGCCTGTGGAACGTCAGCGCCTGGTACGTCGCCGGCCCGGACGATCCGGACCCGACGCGGGAAGAGGTCGAGCAGGAGCGGGCCCGCCGGCGAGGCGAGGCGGCGAAGGCGGCCGAGCGCCGCAGTTCGGCGACGTGAACGACCTGCGCGACGTGGCCGACGCCGAGCGCGGCGACTGGCAGGCCCGCCTCGAGGCCGCCGTCGCCGAGACGCTGCGCCGCCGCGCCGAACGCCGACGCATCCGCGAAGAGCACCAGGCCGCGCGAACCGTCGGCCTCGTACACCGCAACCGCGCCCGCCTCGCCCGGGCCCGTACCGCACCGGGAGGTGCCACCATGCCCACCACCCCGAACACCGTCGGTGACGTGCTCACCGTCGACGTGTCGGACCTGCCCGACGCCGACCTGGCCAGCGTCGCCGGCGCGCTCGCCCGGGTCGCCGGGTTTCGCACCCTCAACACCGCGGCCGTGCTTATCCTCGGCCAGCTGGCCCAGCAGGCCCGCACCACCATCGAGGCCCGCCGCGACCGGAGCCGGCCATGACCGCGACCGATGGCGTGCCCGTGCTGATGTGCCACGTCGACGACGAAACACCGTGTGCGACTTGCCGGGGTGTCCTCGACAGCACCACCATCGTCGTGGGACTCAACGGCCGAGGGGCACTCTGCCACCAGTGCGTCGACGCCCTGCCCGGCGGGCCGGCGTTGCGCCGCCTCGCCGCCGGCCTCGAGCACATCGACAGCGCCGTCTTCGCCGTCCCGGAAACACTGCGGCCGGACCTGCTGGCCGTCGCCCACGACGTGCTCGAGCAGATCGCCGTGTGGCACCGCCCCCGGGAGGAGCCGGCCGCCGGCGGCGAGCAGTCGGCACGGCCGACCCCGGCGTGCTGCGTCGAGTCCGGGCACCCCGACGGCTGCCCCCAGCACGCCCAGGCCGTCGCGGTGCTTGACCCGCGCCGCGCCCGCCGGCGGCGCCGCCTCGACCCCGGCCCAGCGACGGCGCCACCGGACGGGCCGGACGCGGCATGAACCTCGATGACCAGTTCGCCGAGATGGCGCAGCTCGCCCACGCGGCGCGGCAGGTACTCGCCGCGGCGCAGCGACCCGACCTCGACCAGCTGATCGGCCCGATCCTCGACCAGATGGAGGCGATCGTCGCCCGGCGCGGCGGTGAACGGGAACTCGAACACGTCCTGGAAGACCTCAGGTTCGCGTGGACCGTGATCACGGGCGGAGCGATCACGTGACGGTCAACGTGGGGGCGCTGCACGCCGCGGCGATCGGCGTCGCGACGGAGCTGACGGTCGGCGAGTGCGACCTCGACATCGTCGCCGCCCTGGTCGCCGACGTGCCCGACGAGATCGGGTTCCGACTGATCCTGCTGATCAGCACGTTCATCGACATCTTCCACGCCGCCGGCCCGGAGGCGCTGCACGCCGCCGGCGTGCACGCCGCACGCCTTCAGCTGGAGGACGGCGGATGACGGGTGTGGTGCCGCCCGGATCGGTGCTGCTCGACCCTGCCGATACCGCCACCGCGGCGTGGGCGATCCGGGAGGCGATCCGGGCGTTGGCCGTCGCGGGGCAGCCGGCACCTGTGCGTCTGCTCGCCCTCGCGTCGACGCTGTCTGCGGCGGCTGCTGCTACCGCCAGCGCCGCTCGCACCGACCCGGAAGCCGCCGCAGGATCGGACGCAGACGTGGAGGTGGTGCCGGTGAGCGAAGCAGCCGAACTGCTCGGGCTGTCCGAGTCCCGCGTACGGCAGCTGATCGCCGGCGGCGACCTGCCCGCCCGCCGCGCCGGCCGGCGGCTGCTGCTCGTCGACCGGGCCGCCGCCGCTGCGCTCGCCGCCTCCCGCACCAGCGAAGGAGCCTGACCATGCCCACCCACTACCCGGACGGAACACCGATCGGCACGCCCACCCGCGGACAGGTACCCAGCCGCCCGCCCGCCCGTCCGACGGCCACACGCCCGGCCTCGCCGGCGACGCCCACCCCGCCGCCCCCGCCGCCGGCGCTCCTGGCTGCGCTGCACGGCCAGGTTGACCTCGCCGCGTACGCGATGGCCGCCGCGGCCGCGAAGCCGTGGCGCGACGGCGACCCGATCACCTGGGCGGTGGCCACCGGCCGGATCACCGTCGAGGGTGCCGAGAAGTGGCGCACGTACGTCCACGCGGACCCGGACGTCGGCCTGCCGGTCCTCGCCGCGCTGGAGCCGGTCCTCGACCCACGCCTGACCGCGATGGCCGCCGCGCTCACCACGAGCAGCGCCGACGAGGACGAGGTCGCCGAGTTCGACCACCTACAGCCGCCCGCCTGGCGCGTGCGGCAGCCCGAAGAGGAAGACGTCTCCGAGTTCGACCACCTGCACCCGCCACACCAGCGGCAGCGCCAGCCGCAAGACACCCTCGACGCCGAGCTGGCCGAGTTCGACGGCCTCTTCCCGCCGCACAAGCGGTACGGGGGCGAGCGGTTCGGCCTCACTGACGACGACTACCAGGCCCGCCTCGGCGGCCACTGACCCGGCGAGACCCCGACGATGATCCCCGCCAGTGTCGCCCCGTCGGCCGCGCCCGCTGCCGGGTCCTGGCCGCCTCCGCCGGCGCCGGGCGACCGGTACCGTGACGTCCCGGTCCGGGACGGCGACCGCGTAGAGCGCCGGCCGCTGCGGTCGGTGCGGTTGTGGGGCTGCGACGTCCTGGTCGACGAGGACGGCCGGGTGCGCTGCTACGGCTGTCACCGGCTCGTCGACCCTGCCGAGCTGCTGCCGAGTCCGAACCGGCGGCACGGCGTCGGTCTGCTGTGGGAGAGCGCACTGTGACCGACGACTACGCCACCGACGCCGTGGCCGGCTGGCCGCCCGCGCCGAGGCCACACGACACGTACCGCGACCTGCCGGTCAACGTCGACGGCCACCTGCGGATGCGGACCCTACGGAAGGTGCTGCTGTGGGGCGGCAAGGTCCACGTCGACGGCGCCGGCCGCGTCCACTGCCCCGGCTGCAACGAGCTGGTCGACGCCGTCGAGCTCGGTCAGCCCGGCAACCCGCACCGCGTCGGCCTGCCGTTCCGCGACGGCACCGCGGCCGTGCCCCCGGCCGCGTTCCTTCCCGTCGACCAGCTCGGCCCGCTGTTCGCCCGCATCGACGCCGCCCTCACCGACGGCTGCTCCATCGGGCAGGCCATGGAGTTCACCGGCACCAGCGAGGAACAGGTACGGCGGGTCAAGGCCATCCGCGACCGCAGGCAGGCACCACCGCCGAACAACCGGGCGCCGCAGCCGTGGGAAACCGGGTGGTGACCGTGGACGGCCAGGCGCCGCCGGTCGTCGACACGTACGCGCTGCGGCTCGGCGGCGGCCGGATCCTGCTCTCATCCCGGCAGGCGTGCCTCGACGTGCTGCGCTCCCTCCAGGCCGCCGTCTCCGCCGCCCACCGCACCGGCCTGCGCCCACCCCCGCGGATCATCGAACTGATCGCCGCCCTCGAGGCCGAACTGACCGACGCCGCTACCGCCAGCGGAAGCGCGGAAGTTCCCCGGGAGCCGGGCGTGCCACCGTCGGTGCTCCCAACCGAACCGGCGGACACGAAGGAAGCGGCCCGCATGCTCGGCGTCACGCCCCGCCAAGTCCGCAACATCAGCCACCGTCTCGACGGCCGCAAGGTCGGCGGGACATGGGTGTTCGACCGCGACCTGGTCGCCGCTGAGGCCGCCCGCCGGCGAGACAGAGACGAGGTACCCGCATGATCGTCCACCCGAGCCGGGGCCACGACCCCGAGATGCTGCGCCGCGTCATCGCCGCAGCCGCCAACCGTCCGCTGCCGCCCCGACGCCCGGCGACCGCCGCCGAGATCGCCGCCGCCGGCCGCGCCGCCGACGAAATCCCGCGCACCCCCGTCGACGCAGGCCCGCCGCCAGTGAGCCCGCCGCCAGTGAGGAGCCAACCTGTGAGCATCGACTTCGCGGCCATCAAGGCGGCCAACGCCGCCGTCTCCGCCGCCCCCGACGTACGGAAGATGGCCGACGGCCTGGGCGTCGACCTGCGCACCGTGCAGCCGCGGCCCGGCCAGACTGCCGTCGACATCGACGACGTCAAGGCCGCCTACGGTCGCCGCACCTCAGCCAGCCGGCGGGGCAACCCGACCCCGCCCAACGCCGCGGCGGCCGGCCCGTACACCGGCAGCGACGGCACCCTGCCGGCGTTCACCGCGTCCGGTCTCGACCCGAAGGTGCTGCGCCGGTACCCGGCGCCCGTCCGGCCGGCCATGGCCGCCGTGCCCAGCCTCGCCGAGGCCTACGCAATCGGCCAGCGGTACGTCGGTCTCACCGACGACGAGGCCCGCCAGCAGCTCGCCACCGACGCCAGCATCCCCACCGAGATCGCCTACGCCTGGACCGACCCCGACCACGTAGAGGCCGGCGGCGTCAGCGCATCGCAGACGTACCAGCCGGACACGACGTTCGCCAGCGCCGAGCAGATCCGCATCGACGGCGAGCACCGGCACCGGGCCCGGATGAAGGCGGAAGCGGAGGCGCGCGGCGACTTCTACACCTACCGGAACTGGTGACCAAGCGGTGGAAGGCGCGTCAACGTCACCCGAACCCCAGCCGGCCACGGCAACGGCGGGGTTGCACGCGGGAACGAAGCCGGGGAGCCGTCACCTCCTTTCCGCGGCCCTGATCCGAGCTGCGCGCCAGAACCGCACCGGCACCCGGGGGCCCGCGGCGGCCCAACGCCTCCGCCCGGGCCCCCACGCCGGCCCAACGCTCCGAAAAATCTGGACATCAAGGGCCCACCTGACCGCCGGGGTCAGGGTCTCTCTCCCCGGAACGGCCCCGGGCCCGTTTTTGATCACGCCGCCCGGTCCGTCCATCCATGCCACGGCCCTGGCCGGAAAAAAAATCCTGACCCCGGCGGTCAGGTGCGTGTCGAATGTCCGAATTTTCCTGGGGTTGGAGGGTCGGTGGCCGGGGCAGCCTCGGCCGGGTGGTCCGCCGGCGCCGACTGGTCCGGCTGGGCCGCGTCCGAAGGGTTGGTGACCGGGTGGCGGCGAGGGGTAAGAAGCTGTCGGACGCCTACCTGGAGCTGCGGGCGGACGACAGCAAGTTGTCCGGGGACGTCAAGGTCAAGGCGACGAAGGCGGCGAAGGGGTTCGGGGCGCAGCTGAACAACGCGCTGAAGGCGCTGAACCTCGACCCCGTCGACGTCAAGGCCTCCCCGGCGGAGGCCCTCGCGGCGATCGAAGCGACCCGGACCCGGCTGCGGCAGATGTCCGACGAGGCCGAGTCGGTGGAGATGCGGGTCCGCACGGAGCGGGCCCTGACGCAGCTGGAGCGGTTCCGCAAGCAGCTCGGCGCGGTCGCCGACGAGCCGGTGAAGGTGGAGGCGGACCCGTCGCCGGCGCGCCGGCAGATCGACCAGCTGCAGAAGCGGCTGACTGCGCTCGGGGTGGACCCGCCGGTGACGATCGACGCCGATCCGCAGGCCGCGTTGGCGGCGATCCGCCGCGTCGACCAGCAGCTCGAAGAGGTGTCCCGCAAGGCGACGTCCGTGCAGGTGCGGATGGATGTCGAGTCGGCCCGGGCTGATCTCGGCAAGCTACGCGAGCGGGTCACCGTGCTGGGCGAGGAGGGCGCGGAGGGGTTCAGCGCGCGGTTCGCCGCGCGGGTGGGTCCGCTGATCGCGTCGATGCCGCTGTCGGCTCCGATGGCCGCTGCGGTGGGTGCGGCTGGGTTGGCGGCGGCGCCGTCGCTGGCGGCGATCCTGTCCGGTGCGGTGGTCGGCGGGGCGGGCGCGGGTGGCATCGTCGGTGGTGCTGTGCTGGCGGCTCGGGATCCGCGGGTGAAGGCGGCCGGCGCGGAGCTGGGCGCGTTCGTGCTCGGTGATCTGGAGCGGCGGGCGTCGTCGTTCACGCCCGACGTGCTGGACGCGATCGAGGACATCCGGCGCGGCTGGATCAGCTTGGGTCCGGACCTGTCCCGGATTTTCGCGTCGTCGCGGTTCATCGACCCGCTGGTTGACGGGGCGGTCTCCGGCGGGCGGAAGCTGGTTGCTGGGCTGGCCGACGCGGTCGACGAGGCCGACCCGGTAATGGACGCGCTGGGGCGCAGTTTCGACGCGGTTGGCGACGCCGCCGGTGAGGCGTTCACGCAGCTGGCGCAGGACGCCGACGAGGGTGCGTCCGCCATCGATGACCTGACCATGGCCGTCACCCGGCTGATCCAGACGGCCAGCGCCATCACGCACGCCGGCGCCACCGTGAAGGGCTGGACGGAGGAGGTCGACAAGGCGGTCGATCGGGGCCGCTACTGGATCGAGGACAACTCGTACCTTGCGGAGGCGCTGGGCAAGGTTGGGGTCAAGTTGGACCTGACCGCGGATGGTTTCAAGGCGGGCACGCCGCAGGCCGAGGCGTACCGCAAGGCGACGTTGGGGACGGCGGAGGCCGCGGATTTCGCGACGTTGAAGGCGGCCGGCTACACCGATGCGCAGATCGCGGCGGCGGACGCGTCGGGCCGGTATCGGCAGCAGCTCGACGACGCCCGGGCGGCTGCGGAGCGGCTCGGCGGCGCGCACGGCATGGGCGCGCAGTCGATCGAGGAGTTCCGGCGGAAGCTGGAGGAGCTGAACACCTACATGTCGGGCAACATTTCGGCGAACCTGGCTGCTGAGCGGTCGCAGAACCGCTTGGAGGAGGCGATCGACCGGGCGGCCGATGCGGCGAAGCGCAACGGTGACGGCATCGACCGGAACATCCCGAAGCAGCGGGCCAATCGGGAGGCGCTTGTCGGTATCGCCGACGCGGCGTTGCAGGCCGCGGAGGACATCTACGCCAACACGAAGTCGCACGACCTGGCGGCGGTGGCCACCGAGCGCGGCCGGAAGAAGTTCTTGGAGACTGCGGCCGCGATGGGCGTCGAGAAGGGCGAGGCCAAGAAGCTGGCCGACCAGTTGTTCGGCATCCCGAAGGAAGTCGACACCCGCGCCGACTTCCACCCGGACAACGCCGGCGTGAAGGCGTGGAAGCAGACGCTGTCCGGCATCGACCGTGACATCTTCATTCGCGCCCACTTCGACCTGATCAACGACCGTGAGGTCGCCATGGCCCTGCGGCTGGGGCGGCTCGAGGACGGCGGTCCGGTCGAGGGCGAAGGGCCGAAGGGCAAGGACAGCACGCTGATCTACGCCGCTCCGGGCGAGCACATGCTGACCGCCGCCGAGGTGGACCGGATGGGCGGTCATCAGGCGGTGTTCGCGTTCCGGCGGCAGTTGATGACGGTCGGCTCCGCGGCGGCGGTCCCGGGCGCCGTCCCCCGGTACGCCGACGGCGGCCCGATCGGCTCGGCCAGCGTGCAACGGACGGCGATGCCGGGCTGGACGCCGCCGGTGTTCTACGGGGCGGGGCGGCAGGCAGCGTCGATGGAGGCGCTGTCGGCGAACCTCGGTGCGATGTTGGTGGAGATGCGCGCGCTGCGCCGGGACGTGCAGCAGGGGGCCGTGGCGACGGGCCGCGCGGTCGGCCGGGAGCTGACCGGGGCGACCGAGCACGCGCTGACCAAGGCCCGGCTGCGGTAGATGGACGAGGGGCCCGCCGGCGACTGCCCCGCCAGGCGGGCCCTCGGGATGCTGGGTGCCGAATCCGCCGCTGCGCGGCGGTTCACGGGCTTCGGTTGCCGGCACACTAGCGGCGCCGACCACGAAACGTGCCGACCCGAGGTACCGTCCGAAGTGGCGGGCCCGCCGGGTAGAGGCCGGCGCGTCCGCCACCCAGCCTCTACCTGGGGAGCGGTCATGACGGAACCTTCCTTCCCGCAGCGCATGAGACAGCTACGCCGTGATCGAGGCCTTTCCCTGCGCGACCTGGCGAAGCTGACCTTTCACGGCAAGACGTACCTGCACGAGCTGGAGAACGGGATCAAGCCACCGACCACGCAGGCCGCGCAGCGCGTCGACGACGCCCTCAACGCCGGCGGGGAGCTCGTCGCCCTGGCCGCGCTGCGCCCTACGATCCCGCGCCGTGACTTCGTCGCCGCCGCCGGCCTGGCCGCCGCGCTCCCGCACACCCTGCTCGCTCACGGCCGGCACGTCGGCGCGGCCACACCGGGCCGGCTGGCCGAGCGCACCGCCCGGCTGCGCCGCCTCGACAACTACCTCGGCGGCGCCGACACCCACCGCACGTACGCCGCTGAGGTGGAGTCCACGACCCGCCTCGTCCAGGACGGCTCCTACACCGAGGCGACCGGCCGGCAT
This sequence comes from Micromonospora sp. NPDC047707, assembly GCF_040704235.1. Classification (NCBI taxonomy): domain Bacteria; kingdom Bacillati; phylum Actinomycetota; class Actinomycetes; order Micromonosporales; family Micromonosporaceae; genus Micromonospora; species Micromonospora sp. NPDC047707. The sequence continues at coordinate 194,383 of NZ_JBEYSU010000006.1, read as the reverse complement.
CTGCTGGCGGTGCTCGCCGAGCAGGCACAGTTGGCGGGTTGGGCGGCGTTCGACGCCGGGAACCACGGCGAGGCCGAGCGTCTGTACCGGGTCAGCCTCGCCGCCGCCGGCGACTGCGACGACCAGGCGCTGACGGGCAACGGGTTGGCGTTCCTGGCCTACCAGCAGCTGGCCCTCGGCCAGCTGGCCACGGCCACCGCCGCAGCCTCCTGCGACGCCGCCGGCACGTCTGTGACACCGGGAGTGCGGGCGTTGCTGCACCTGCGCGCCGCGTGGGCGTACGCGGTCGCCGGCGACGCGTCGGCCGCCGACCGGCACCTGGGCGCTGGCACCACCTGCCTCGCGGAGCATGACGACCGGCCCGAACCTGACTGGGTGTACTGGGTGGACCGGACCGAGGGCGAGATCATGACTGGCCGGTGCTGGACGGTGCTGCGCCGGCCGGTGCGGGCGATCCCGGTCCTGGAGGCGGCACTGGCTGGGTTCGACGACACGCACGCCCGGGACAAGGCCCTGTACCTGTCGTGGCTGGCGGACGCCTACCTGGACGCGAACGAAGTCGAGCAGTCGTGCGCCACGGCGGCGGCGGCCGTCCGCTTGGCCGGTGGCGTCGGGTCGGTCCGCCCGGGGCAACGCGTCGACGCGCTGCTTACGCGGATGGAGCCGCACCGGCAGATGGTGTGCGTCGCCGAGTTGCGGGCCCTTGTTGGTGAGGCGGTCACACGTCGGCGACTGTCCGAGTGATCCACGACAGGTAGCCGGGGGATCCGCGCAGGATCGGCACGGCGGTGACCTGCGGGTTGTCCCACGGGTGATCTTCACCCAGCCAGGATTCGATCGCGTCGTACAACTCGGCGGTCGTGTAGAAGATGACCTGCCACTCTTCGCCTTCGCCGAGTTCACCACGGTGCCAGAACACGCTGCCAACGGGTCCGACGACCTGGGCGCTGGCGGCGAGCCTGCCGGCCACGCCGGCGCGGGCCAGCTTCATCGCGTCGTCGCGGGACTGCACGGCCGTCGACACCTGCACGTAGTCGCTCACCCGCCACACCCTAGCGGCGCCTGCTGTCCGCGGACAGAGGCGGACACGTCGCGGACGACGGGTGTCTAGACCCTGATCAGTGGTCGCCGAAAGCTGGGGTGGACGGGGCCGGCGCCCATGCCGGCTCGGTGGATCTCGGGGAGGGCGACCCGATGGCGAGCACCATCCTCCGGCTGTGCCGGACGATCCTCGACTGGCCACCTGCCGCGCCGGGCCGGGCCGTGAAACCGGGGACGGGGCAGCGGATCCAGGAACGCGAGCACGCTGCCGCCCGGCGGCGGCTGCTGGAGCAGGCCCGCCGGAACACCGCCGAGTACCGGTACCCGAGGCGGACCTCGTGACCGCCCGACCGGCCCGCGCCGCCCGCGCCGCCGCGGTGCTCGACGAGCGCATCGACGGCGACGCTCACCAGCCGTCCCGGCCCGGCTGGGACTGCATGGGCTGCGGACAGGCGTGGCCGTGCGCCCCGGCGAAAGTCCGGCTGACCGAGGCGTACGGCCCGGACCGGGCTGGCCTCACCGTGTACATGGGCGCCCTCTACGCCCAGGCCCTCGACGAGCTGCGGCTGTTCCCGGCGTGGGAGCTGTACGGCCGGTTCGTCGTGTGGGCCCGCACCGCACGTCCGGTCGCCACCCGGGCGGCCGGCTGAACACCATCATGGAGAGCACCGTGGAGAAGCTGAAGTTCGTCCGCCCGAACCGTTGCGACAACAGCGGCCCGAACTGCCTGGAGGTCGCCATCACCGCCGACGGCGGCCGGGTCCTGCGCAGCTCGCAGCGGCCCGCGGAGCAGATCACCGTCGACGCCGACGAGTGGTCGGCGTTCGTCGGTTCGGTTCGCGCTGGCCAGACGTTCTGAGCATGGTGAAGCGGCCGGCCCCGGGCGAGGGGTCGGCCGCTTCCGTAGTTGTGGCCGGGCGCGCCGACGTTCGGCGCTGGCCGCCCAGGTGACCGCCGACACCTAACCTGATGCCGTGCTACCTCCCACCATGCTGGCGTACCTGGCGACGTGGCCGTGGCAGCTCGGCGATGTCGCCACATGGCTGTCCGCCTTCGCGAACGTCGCCACCGTGATCCTCGCGCTGGCGGCGGCGGTCGTCGGTTACCGCGTCTACAAGGTCGAGTCCGGGCGCGACGCCCGGGCCGAGCTGGACCGCCGCGAACGTGCTGCTGACGAGCGGCGCAGTCAGGCGGCGCTGGTGTCCGTCTGGTACGGGCGAAGCGACACGCCCATGCGCGACGTCGGCCCCTGGCCCATCTACGTCTGGGGCGGATGGATCGCCAACGCCTCCTACTCGCCGATCTACGACGTGCGGGTCGTCTTCCATCGGCCCGCCGTGGAAAACGTCACCCCCGGCGGCTCCTGGACGGGCGACGTGATCAAGGTCGTGCCGCCGCATCGAGGCGAGCTGTTCGTACGCATCGGTGATGAGGCGCCAGAGGACCTGACCGACAGCGAGGTGCAGAACGACTTGGACGTCAGCCTGGAGTTCCGTGACGCGGGCGGACGGTACTGGCTACGCGACCGGCACGGCTACCTTCACGAGCTGCCCGGCCCCGGGACGCAGGACGGTAGGGCCGGGCCGCGACGCTGACCGCCACCGGGCGGTTGGCAGATCAGACAGAACCGGGGCCACCGAACGGACGGGAACGCGCGCCGTGGCCCGCAACGGTCCGCGACGCATCGACGGCGGGGAGTACGGTGCCCGCCATGACCGAACCCGCCACCGCCACCCCGACACCGGCCCCGTCCCGGAACCGTCGCCTGCTGATCGCCGCCGGCGCGGCGGTCGCCGTCCTCATCATCGCCGCCGCGGCGTACCTGCTCGGGCGAGGCACCTCCGGCACCGAGCAAACCGCCACGGCATCGGCCACCAGCCCCACCGCGGCCGCCACGACCGGCCGGCCCGCCGCCATCGAGGTGGAGTGCACCAACATCGACCGCGCCCACAACGCGTGGGAGGGCCCGAGCCTCGCGACCACCGCCGCCGAGTTCGCCGACTTCAACGAGCTGGACGCGAAGATGGCGATGGACGACGGCAAGACCTATCTGGACGCGGTGAGCGGCTACACCGACCAGCCGTCGAAGGAACTGGCGACGGCGATCGCCCAGTACAACTACGAGCTGTCGCTGGTGAACGTCCAGGTGGTGATCGGAGACGGCGTCAGCGCCGAGCAGGCGTCCAAGACGGCGGACGCTGTCACCAAGGTCGTCCAGTCGTACAACGCATGGAAGGCCGCCACCTGCGGATGACCTGCGCGGCACGTTCGGCGGTCAACGTGAACGGGGGGCCCGTCGGCGGGGCTAGCGCGCCGACGGACCCCCCTGATCGCGCAGAAAGTCTGCGCGATTCGGCACCCAGGTGCCGAATTCTGCAAGCGTCTGCCGAATCCGTGAGCGGCTCACGGATTCGGCAGACGCAGGTGCGTAATCCGCCGCCCGGCGGCGGGTTTCAGCCGCCCGCCGCCTCGTTGAGATGCCGCCGCGCTGTCCGGGCGGACACCCCTGCCTGCCGCGCCACCTCAGCCACGCTGGCCGCCGGAGCAGCCTGCCGGGCGGCGAGCACCCGACCAGCCGCCGACGGACGTCCAGGACCGCTGGCCGGAGGGGTTTTGACCGCCCCACCGTCCGGGCTGTCCGCCCCGACGTCCGCCTGGCCGACCTCGGCGTGCCGGCCACCGCCGGACAGCATCTCCACCACCAGCAGCAGCGCCAGCGCCGGCCACGCCGAGATCACCCGCGCCACCGGATCCGGCGGAGCGGCGAGCACGTTCGCCACGATCGACGCCACCACCCCGACTACGAACGACACCCGGGCGGACAGCCGCGGCCGGCGGTCGGCCGCCCGGTCGTCGGCGGTGACCGCGCTCGCGACGATCAGCATCCCGTCGACGGACACCGGCAGCAGGTTCGCCAGCAACGGGCCCTGTCCGTGCTCGGCGGCCAGGTCCCGCATGTGGCTGTAGGACGCGATCGCGGCCACCCCGGCAACGACCGCCGCCGAGGCGACCCGCGCGGCCCGGGTGACGATCACGGCGTCCCTCCCGCCAACTCCTCGGACCGGCACGGCCCGCACCGGCCCGCCCGCTGGCCGCGATGCCGTGCGCACTGCCCATCCCGCACCGGCAGCGCCGCACCGGCCGCCGCTGCGGCGGCGGGCGCCGTAGGCGTGCCGGCGGCCACCTCGACGAGCAGGTGACCGCCCACCTCCAGCCGGCGGATGATCCGGCGCACGGTCCGCTCGTCGAGCCGGGCCTTGCGCGCGAGGGTGCCCAGCGACGGCCACGCATTGGCGCCGTCGTCGGCCGCGCAGTCAGCGATCGCGAGCAGCACCAGCCGCTCGGTGCCGCCGACCGGCGAGTGATCCCACACCCACGTCATGACGCGGACGCTCACGCATCACCATCCCGTCCGCGCAGCCACCGCTCCACCTGGTCGACGAGCTGCCCGCCGTCGACGTCGGCGAGCGGCGTCACGCCGGCCGCGTCCGCGACCTCGAGCAGACCGTCGGCCAAGTCCTCGCGGCCGGCTTCACGGCTCAGCTCGGCCAGCGGCCCCGGGTCGCCCTGCTCAGACGCCAGGATCGCGTCGATGATCCGCCGCAACTGCCGGTCGCGGTTCTCGCTCGCCTGCTGGGCGTCGGCCTGGCCGGCCTGGTAGCCGATGTCGAACGCGTCGTCGGTGGCCCGGTCGACATGCCGGCGGCCCGCGGTGCGGGACCGCTGGCCCGGCCGCCGTACGGCCGGCTGAGGCCGCCACCACCGCTCCCTGCGGCTCACCGGGCCACCTCCGCCTCGAAGGCGTCCAGCAGACGCCGCAAGGCGCTGCTGCGCCGCCGCGCCGCCCGCCAATGCCGGTTGGACTTCTCGTGCTCGCCGAAGCCGGCCCTCAGCCCGGCGCTGTGCTCCGACTCCGCCAACCGCATGGCCATCTTGTCGACGGCGCTGCGGAGCGTGGCCACACGCAACCGCCGCTCGTGTCGCCGGTCGGCGGCCGTCTGCCGGCTCACCACCGGCCCCCGTTCCGGCGACGCACGCTCTCGGTGATCAGCCGCATCCGGTTCGACAGCACGAACCCCTGCGACACCGACAGCAGCATCCGCACCGCCACCGGCTCGGCCGCGCCGGCGTCGCTGACGCTCGTGATCCGCACCTGCGGCAGGGCACCGTCGTCGAGGGCCTGGACCAGCGCGACGTCGACGATCGTCGCCTCCGGCCGGTTCGTGTCGATCTCGACCCGGTGGGAGCTGTGCTCGCCGCGCCGCTCGCAGCCGTGACGGTCACACCAGCGCGGGTGCTGGTCGTCGCCGGCGAGGTTGCCGGTAGGGAAGAGGTGGACGTGCCCGCACTGCCGCTCGACGTCGGGGGCGAGGGGCACCGGGTAGGCGTTGAAGCCAGCGGCCCGGAGCGCGGCGAGGGTGTCGGTGGCGTGGTCGGTGCAGACGTACGCGGCGGCGTCGAGCGAGCCGCCGTCACTGCCGTCGACGGCCGGCGAGTACACCTCGACGCGGACGCCGGCCGGACGTTCGCAGGTGGGCAGGGGGAACGGTACGGTGACCATGGGTCGCCTCCACTCAGGCGATCAAGTCCCCGGGCGGTGCTGTAATCACCGTTCCGGGGGCGACTTATCTGGGACTACGGACTGTGATGTCCGGTTGGGCGTGTCCCGATAAACATGCGGATGCCGCTGCTGTTTGATCTCCCCTTTCGCTGGTAAGCATGCCGCTAACCGCTTCACAGACAACTGCTACCGGGACTACGCGCAGACCAACGCCGCCACCCTCGCCCGGCTGCTCGACGCCGGATCATCCTGACCGGGTGAGCCGGCCTCACCCCGCGTGGCGGAAGCATGGTGGGTGCCTCGTGGTCGTCGGTCCGGCGACCGCGGATCCGACACGGAGGTGGCGTCATGACCACTCGGGTGGTGGCGGACCGGCGACATGGGGGCGTCCTGCACGTCGTCGGTGCGACCGGTGACAGCCGGCGGCCGCGGGCCGGCCGGGCCAGCCCGGTCCGGCAGTGGCGCGGTCCGGCGGGGCCGCCGCGGCGGGACGATGACGGACGGTGGGAGACCGACGTACGGGGGTGGAGAGATGGCTGAGCAGCTGCAGTCCGCGATCGACGCTTCGACGGAGAAGACGAACCTGATCCTCAAGGGCATCGAGAAGGAGTACGGCTGGCCGAAGGAGCAACGCAACCAGTCCTACTGCGCACTGCGTACAACGCTGCACCTGCTGCGCGACCGGCTGCCGGTGCAGGAGAGTGTGGAGTTCGCGGCGCAGTTGCCGTTGGTGCTCCGCGGGATCTACTTCGACGGCTGGAAGCCGATGGACGTGCCGGTCAAGCTGAACCGCGACGACTTCCTCCTCGAGTTCCGGAAACAGTTCACGTACGACATGGAGGGCAGCGCGGAGCACCTCGTCCAGGTGGTGCTGAACTCCCTGCGCCAGCACGTGACGAGCCCGGGGCAGTGGGACGACGTGAAGGACAACATGCCGAAGGACCTGGCCCGGATGATGCCCTGACCGTCGCACCCCGACGGCTCGCCCCGCACCGTGGGGCGGGCCGTTCGCGTCCGGCCCCGCGAGTCGCGGTACCGCCGGCCGGAGGTGCCGACCAGGATCATGCCGCCCCTACCAGAGGTCGAAGCGGAACACCTCGAAGGCGGCGCCGTAGCGGACGCCGAGGCGGGTGCCCACCGGGCGGTTCAGGCCCTCCAGGAACTCCTCGGCGTCGAAGCTGCCGTCGCCCAGCCCGGTCAGGTACACGTGGTGCGCGCGCAGCGACGCGACGCCCTTGTCGAAGGTGTCGGTGACGTCCACCCCGTGTGCGGCGAGGGGCGACGCCGCCGCCCACACCTGCCGCACGCCGTTCCACGGCTGCACCCCGTCGACCAGTTGCTCCGGGAAGACCCACCGGTTGCCGGCGTCCCGCACGGCGTCGAGCACCGCGCGGCCGGTCGCGATGTGGTCGGCCTGGTTCAGCGCGTACCCGCCGTCCCAGGTGTCCCGGAAGTTCGTGGTGAGCACGATCTCCGGGCGGTGCCGCCGGATCACGCCGGCCAGTTCCCGGCGCAGCGGCACCCCGTACTCCAGGATGCCGTCGGGCAGGCCGAGGAACTCGACCGTGTCGACCCCGACCAGGGCGGCGGACTCCCGCTGCTCGGCCTCCCGGACCGCCCGGGCGCGCTCCGGCGGCATCCCGTCGATGCCGGCCTCGCCACTGGTCACCAGGCAGTACGCGATCTGCTTGCCCTGACCGGTCCAGCGGGCGACGGCGGACGCGGCGCCGAACTCCAGGTCGTCGGGGTGGGCGACGATCGCCAGCGCCCGCTGCCACTGCTCGTCGAGCGGCTCCAGCGCCGGGACGTCGGTCGGGTCGGTCATCGGCACCTCCTCGGTCCGCACCATCCTGTCACCGTCGCCGCCCGCCCACTGCCCACGACGGGCGGGGCCGACCGGATACCGGTCCGGGGTGCGAACCGCGCGTGCCGGACACTCCGGACGTCTACCGTGTGGTTAGAGAAGATCGGGCGTGGGGTACCACCCGCTGCACGACGGACCCCGGCGCACGGCGGGGCGGCACATCCGAGGGAGCACCCATGGCACTCAACGACGACGACATGACGACCACCGGCGGTGGCGGCCTCGAGGGTCCCGCCGACGGCGGCGCCACCCCGGGCCACCAGGACGGTGGCGCCGACGGGGCCGCCGACCGGGGTGTCGAGCGGGGCGCCGACGAGGGCGCGGACCAGGGCGCCGAGGGGCCGGCCGACGGTGGCGCGACCCCGGGCCAGCAGGACGGTGGCGCCGACGGCGGCGCCGAGGGGCCGGCCGACGGTGGCGCGACCCCGGGCCACCAGGACGGCGGCGCCGACGGCAGCGCCTCCTGAGCGGCACGTCATGACGCACCTCGACCCGCCGGGCGGCCTCGGCCGCCCGGCGGTTCCGTCCACCGCCGTAGGGCCTGGGTCGACCCAGGCCCTGGCCCGCTGCGTCTCGGTCGAGCCGGCGAAGTTCGCCGCCGCCCACTGGGGACGCACCCCGCTGCTGTCCCGCGCCGACGAACTGCCCAGTCCGCACGGCTTCACCGACCTGCTCAGCCCCGCCGACGCCGACGAACTGCTCAGCCGGCGCGGTCTGCGTACCCCGTTCCTGCGGGTCGCCAAGGACGGCGCGCTCGTGGCGGCGGCGCGCTACACCGGCGGCGGCGGCGCGGGCGCCGAGATCGGCGACCAGGTCCTCGACGAGAAGATCCTCGACCTGTACGCCGGCGGTGCCACCCTGGTGCTCCAGGGCCTGCACCGCACCTGGCCCGCCGTGATCGACTTCGCCCGCGACCTCGGTCTCGCCGTGGGGCAGCCGTTGCAGGTCAACGCCTACCTGACCCCACCCGGCAGCCAGGGCTTCGCCACCCACTACGACACCCACGACGTCTTCGTGCTCCAGGTCGACGGACGCAAGCACTGGCGGATCCACCCGCCGGTGCTGCCCGACCCGCTGGAGAAGCAGCCGTGGGGCGGCCGCGCCGACGAGGTCTCCGCCACCGCGGACGGCCCACCCGCGCTCGACGTGGTGCTCGCCCCCGGCGACGCCCTCTACCTGCCGCGCGGCTGGCTGCACAGCGCGCAGGCGCAGGAGTCCAGCTCGCTGCACCTGACCGTCGGCGTCCGGGCGCTGACCCGGTACGCGCTCGTCGAGGAACTGCTCGCCCTCGCCGCCGAGGACCAGCGACTGCGGGCCACCCTCCCGTTCGGTGTCGACGTGTCCGATCCGGACGCGATCGAACCGGAGCTGACCGAGACCGTGGAGGCGCTGCGGGACTGGCTGCTGCGGGCCGACCCGGCGGCGGTGGCCGGCCGGCTGCGGCAGCGGGCCTGGCCGGCCGCCCGACCGGCCCCGATCCGGCCCCTCGCCCAGGCCGCCGCGCTCGACGCGCTGGGCCCGGACAGCCGCGTCACCCCGCGTCCCGGCCTGCGCTGGCAGCTCAACCCGGTGGGGGAGAAGGTGGCGCTGCGGGTGTTCGACCGCACGATCACCCTCCCCGGCACCTGCGAACCGGCCCTTCGGGCGCTGCTCGCCGGCGAGGTCACCCGCGTCGGTGACCTGCCCGGGCTGGACGACGACGCCGACCGGGTCACCCTCGTCCGCCGGCTCCTCCGCGAGGCGGTCGCCGTTCCGGCCTAGACGCCGGGACCCGCGTCACGGGGTCAGGGCCAGCAGCAGGACCGTCGTCACCAGGCCGGCGACGACGACCACCGCCGCCGGTCGGGGGCCGAGGACCGCGTGGCGGCGGTCGGCGAGCACCTTCGCCGGCACCAGGCCGGCCAGCGGCCCGAGCAGCGTCACCACCAGCGCAAGCACCGGCAGCCCGACCGCGAGGTCACCGCCGTACCGGTCGCCCGCCGCCCGCGCCGCGGTCCCCAGGGCGTACGCGACCAGCGCGCCCACCACCCCGCAGAGCGCCAGCAGCGGGTTCACCGAGCCCGGCAGCTCGCCGGGTTGCCCGGTACGGGCCAGCAGGTCCCGCACCGCGGCCAGCATCGGCACCGGGTCCCCGGTGGCACCCGCCACCGGGCCCGGCGGCCCGCCCACCCGGCGCGCCCCGATCCGGCCGCGCAGCTCCTGCCACAGCACCGTGGCCTCGGCGTCGACCCGCTCCTGCAGCTCGCGGGCCGCCGCGAGCTGCCGTTCGGCGCGGTGCACCTGGTCCCCGGCGTCGGCCACCGCCCGTCGCGCGGCGGCGCACTGCTGGTCGTACCAGGTGTGCGCCTCCGCGCGCTGCGCCGACACGCGCTCGATCAGCTCGGCGAGCCGCCGGACCTGCGCCGTGTACGACTCGCTCGTCACCGGTTCGTTCACCGCTCCGGCCCGTACGGGATGATGGTCTGACCGGTGCGGTGCACCGCACGGTCGAAGAAGAGGCCCCGCCACGGGCGGGGATACCAGTCCGGCCCGCCGGTGCCCGGGTACAGCGACGAGCCCAGCTCCCCGCCGTGGGCGTCCAGCGCCACCCACGCCCCGATCTGGTCGGTGCGCGCGGCCGGCCCGCCGAGGTCGGCGCGCATCCGCGCCACGCCCCGCCACCAGGCCAGCACGTGGGTACGCCGTTCCGGCCCGTCGTGCAGGATCCGGCGCAGCTGCTCCAACCCCGTCCGCCCGCCGACCCGGGTGGCGAGCGCGCCGGCCGCGGCGTCCACCGCGTACAGCAGCAGGTAGTGCGGGGTCCCGGCGGCGCCCGCGGGGCCCAGCCCGGCGGCGGTCTCGGCCATCAGCTCGGTCACGCTCTCCTCGTCGTACCAGGCGGCGTCGTCGGCCAGGTCCTCGTAGAGGGCCCGGGCGGCGGGGTCGGCGTCCGGGTCCAGGCAGGCGATGGAGAACCGCGCGGACCCGGGGCGGTGCTGGCGGGCGAGGGACCGCGCAGCGGCGTCCAGCACCGCGCACGCCTCGTCGACCCGGGTGCCGAGCACGGCCAGGTTACGGCCGGGCGCGCGGGGCAGTCGCAGCGCCGCCGAACGGGCCTGCACGTCGATGATCTCGCCGAGCAGTGCCACCGGCGCCCGCAGCGTGCCCGTCTCCGGGGCGGACAGCGCCCGGAAGTCCGGCGCGTCGGCCAGCCGGGGGATCGCGTCGCCGTCGAACAGCCGCGCCGGCGCGGCGTCCGGCGGGCGCATCCGCCACAGCCGGTGCTGCAGCTCGCTCCAGGTCTCCCAGTCGCTCGCCGACGGGATACGGGCGACCTCGTTCCCCTCGACCAGGCCCGACTCGGCGTTGACGACGGCGTGGTGGCGGGGCAGCGACTGCGCCGCGTCGTTGCGTTCGGCGAGGATCCGCAGCGCCTTCGGCAGGGCGATGCGCAGGGTGAACTGGGCGACCAGGGCGGGTCGCCCCCACAGCGCCTCGATGCCACGGACGTCCTGCGAGGCGAGCACCAGGTGGATGCCCTGGGAGCGGCCCCGCCGGGCCAGGTCCTCCAGCAGGTCGGCGGCCTCGCGGGCGACCGCGTCCCGGCCGGCCAGCAGCATCTGGAACTCGTCGACCACCGCGACGATCCGCGGCCAGTGCCCGGTCGGGTCGACCGCGCGCAGCTCCGCCAGCTTGGTGACCTCGTGCTTCTTCGCCGCGTCGGCGCGGCGGCGCAGCTCCTCGGCGAGGAAGCGCAGCAACGCGAGGCCGAACTCCCGGTCGGTGTTGACGTTGATGCCGACCAGCCGCATGTGCGGCAGCCAGCTCGGGTCGCGCCGGCCCTGCGCGAACCGGGCGAAGGACACCCCCTCCTTGAAGTCCAGCAGATAGAACTCCAGCTCGGCGGGGGAGTAGCGGGCGGCGAGCGCGCCGATCCAGGCGAAGATCAGGTTCGTCTTGCCGGTGCCGGACGGGCCGCCGATCAGGGCGTGCGGCGGGTAGTCGCCGAGGGTCAGCAGCACCGGCCGGCCGTGCGGGCCCTCGCCGATCGGCGCGGTCAGGCCGGTCGCCGAGTCCTCCCGCCACATCCGCTCCGGCGGCGGGAGCAGATCGGTGAAGGGTGTCGGCGCCGGACCGGCGTTGACCCGGGCGGCCACCTCGCGGCAGGTCTCGGTGACCAGGCTCGCCGGGGGCGGTGCGTCGAGGTCGACCGGCGGGGCGGCCGCCAGGTCGGCACGGCCCGGCTCCACGCGGATCCGGGTCACCGTGCCGTCCGGCGGCAGCGCCAGACCACGCACCACCAGGTGTACGCCGCACGCCGCGCCGGTGCGGACCACCCGGTCGAGCTGGCCGCGCTCGTGCCGGGACGGCTCCTCGCCGCCGAGCAGCACCGCCACCCGCCACGGCTCCGGCCGGCGTCCGGTGGCGGTGGCCAGCTCGCGCAGCGAGGCGTACTCACCGGCGAGCACCGTGGAGTTGATCCGGCGGATGTGCTCCACCAGGTCGTCGAGCAGCCGGCCCAGCCCGCCCGGGCCGACGGAGGTCAGCAGACCCGCCGTGCCGAGCGGGGCGAAGCCGGCCAGGCCGCCGCCCAGGTGTTCCGGGTCGTACGCGGTCAGCCGGACCGCGCCCGGCTCGGCGCGGCCGACCGCGCGCAGCAGCAGCGCCGACACCACGGCCTCGCTCGCCGCCCGGTCGTCCCCGGTCAGCTCGACGTGACCCGCGTCCAGCAGCGGCACCAGCGCAGGCACCGGGTCCGCGCCGGGCACGGCGAGCGTCCCCACGCGCAGCGCGCCCGGCGGCTCCGCCCGGCCGGCGGGGGTCGGCCGCCACCGCGCCCACTCGGCGGACGCGGCCCCGGGCGACTCCCGCCCCGCCGCCTCGGCCGCCCGGCGGGTCAGCTCGGCGATCCGGGCGGCGTGCCGGCCGTCGATCTCGGCGAGGCGGCGGTCCCGCTCCGCGCCGACCCGCTCCGGCACGGCCGCCGCGGCCCGCCGGACCCGGGCCAGCCGGTCCCGCTCTGCGGCGAGTTCCGTCTGCGCCGCGGCGACCCGGGTGCGGGTGGCGCCGAGGGCCTCGCCGAGCGTGCGCCGGACCCGGGCGGCGAGCTGCGTCCGCCGGTCAGCCATCGACGTCCCGTCGGATCGGCGTCCGCCAGGCGGGCGTGCCCGCCGGGCCGGGACGACCGGCCGCCGGTGGCGCGGTCCGCCGTACGTCGGCCGCCCGCTGCTGAGCGGCGGCGACCCGGGCCCGGGCGGCGGCAGCCTGCTCCCGGGCCGCCCCGGCGCGGCGCTCCCACTCGGCGTCGGCGGCCCGGTCGCGGTCCGCCGCGGTCCGCCGCCGGTCGTCGTCCGCCACGTCCCGCGCCCGCGCGTCCTCGGCCCGGCGCTCCCGCTCGTCGGTGGGCGGCAGCTCGCGGCCCAGTCGGTCGAGCAGGACGCCGGCGAGCACCCCGGCGGTGACCGCCGGGTCGGCCGCGTGCGGCCGCTCGCCGTCGCCGCGGCGCGGCGGGGGCATCCGGCAGACCCGGGTCAGCAGGGTGTCGAGCACCGGCGCCGGCAGCCCCGGCAGCAGGTCACGCACCCGCCCGTCCAGCTCGCGTCGCAGCCGGGGCAGGTCCTCCGCGCGTGGCGGGTGCCCGAGCAGCTCGCCGGCCAGCTCCCGCAGCAGCGGCGGCGCGACCGCCGCGACGCCGAGGCCCACGTCGGCGTGCGCGCGGCCCAGCTCGGCCCGCAGCCGGTCCCGGTCGCCCGAGCGCACCGCGCCGACGACGCGGCGCAGCAGCTCACCCGGGTCGGCGACGGTCCCGTCCGGACGGTCCGCCGACGCCGTGCCACCGCCGGTCAGCTCCGCCACCCGCGCCGCCCACCAGCGGGGCGCGGGCGCGTCGGCCGCCGGCTCGGGCGGGACCGCCACCGGCGGCGCCGCGTCGGGCGCGTCGTGCCTCGGCCGCCGCTGCTCCGGCGCCGGCCGTGGGGCGGGCGCGCCGTCGGGGGCCAGCCCGATGGCCGCCAGGTACGCCGACAACTGCTCCTGGGCGACGCGCAGCGCGTACCCGGCGGTCTCGGCGTGCTCGATCGCGCTGGACAGCTCCGGCACACCCATCGGGTCGGCCGACTCCTGGCGGACCCAGCGCAGCCGCTCGGCGGCCAGCCCGAACCGTTCGAGGGCCTGGGCGAGCTGGCCCAGCGGCAGGTCATCGACGGCGGCGCGCACCTGGGCGCCGAGATCCTCGACGATGGACACGGCGGCGCTCAGAGGGTCGCGACGTACAGCTGCGCCTGCTCGACCGCGACGAGCGTCGCGGCGAGGCACTCCTCCAACTCCTGGCCGGCCTGCGTCAGCGAGGCCTGCGCCGCCTCGACCGTCTCGTGACCGCTGCCCTCCAGCGCGCCGGCCAGGGTCTGCTGCGCCTCGGCCAGCCGCTCACCGGCCGCCTGTACGGCGCTCTGGCCGTCGCCGATCTGTTGGAGCGCGACATCGATGGCTGCCTTGAGCTCGGCGACGCTCGCCACGGCGGAACCTCCTGGGGGCGGGGGAGGTCTCCATTAGAGCCTATCGGCCGCGGGGAGAGAACATCCGCCCTGTCAGTGTTCCTTCCCTACTGACCGGTTGCCGCCCGGAAGCGCCGGGAGTCCGATTAATGGGACTCCCGGGGGTGGGCGTCGCGGTCGGTCAACCACCGCGGGCCGTACACCTCGGCGCCCCGCTCCCGCACGCGTTCCCGCAGCTCACGGTCGGCCGTGACGACCACCCGGCGGCGCTGCGGGGCCGCCGCGACCAGGTCGACCACGGCATCGTCGCCGGAGCGGTCCGCGGCCACCACCCGCACCCCCGGCACCGGCGCCACGTTCCGGGCCGCCCCCTCCACCACCAGCACCACCTCCACCGGCGGCGGAAGCTCCGGCGCGACGCCGGAGGCGGCCACCGGGACGAGGCTGTCGCGCAGCCGGGCGGTCGCCCCGGCCCGGTCCCGCCACCACCCGTTCGGTCGGGACCCGACCACGTTGGCGGCGTCCACGATCAGCAGCGGTGTCGCGTCCATGCCGCCAGCCTGCCACCCGCGGCGCGCGCGGCCCGCGCACCCCCGGCGTGGCACCCGGCGGCGTTTGTCCCGGCGACCGCCGGGTAGCCCCTGGCGACCGTGCCGCGCCCGAGCAGCGGAGGACAGAGATGATGGGACCCGGCGACTTCGGCTCCGACCCGTGGGACGAGTTCCTGGCCCGGTACTTCGGCCGGGGCGAGGGTGGGCGCCGACCCGCGCACCGGGTCGACATCACCCGGCTGATGACCGCCGACGCCCGGGAGATGCTCGCCGACGCGGCCCGGCGGGCGGCCCAGAAGCACAGCAACGACCTGGACACCGACCACCTGCTCTGGGCGGCCCTGCAACGCGAGCCGCTGCGCGACCTGGTCCGGCGGGCCGGCGCCGACCCGGACACCCTGCTCAACGCCCTCGGCGGGCGCGGCGACGGCGCGCCCCGCGGCGAGGTGCCGCCGAACCTCTCGCTCACCCCCGCCGCCAAGCGGGCGCTGCTCGACGCCCACCAGCTCTCCCGCGCCATGGGCGCCAACTACATCGGCCCCGAGCACATCCTCATGGCGTTGCCGCTGAACCCGGAGTCGCCGGCCGGGCGGATGCTCGCCGCCGGCCGCATCCAGCCCGAGTCCCTCCAGGCCGCCAACGCCGAGCGGGGGCCGATGGCCGGCCCGAAGCCCGACCGCGGCACCCCCACCCTCGACCAGTACGGCCAGGACCTCACCGACCTCGCCCGCAACGACCAGATCGACCCGGTGATCGGGCGGGCCGACGAGATCGAGCAGGCGGTGGAGATCCTCTCCCGCCGGACCAAGAACAACCCGGTGCTCATCGGCGAGGCCGGCGTCGGCAAGACCGCGATCGTCGAGGGCCTCGCCGAGCGGATCTGCGACGGCGACGTGCCGCAGACGCTGCTCGGCAAGCGGGTGATCCAGCTCGACCTCGCCGGCCTGGTCGCCGGCACCCGCTACCGGGGCGACTTCGAGGAGCGGCTGAAGAAGGTCATCGACGAGATCCGCGCGCACCGCGAGGAGCTGATCGTCTTCCTCGACGAGATCCACACCCTGGTCGGCGCGGGCGGCGCCGGCAGCGAGGGCGGCATGGACGCGTCCAACATGCTCAAGCCCGCGCTGGCCCGCGGCGAGCTGCGCGTGATCGGCGCGACCACACTGGACGAGTACCGGCGTAGCATCGAGAAGGACGCCGCGCTGGCCCGCCGCTTCCAGCCGGTCTTCGTGCCCGAGCCGAGCGTCGAGGACACCGTCGCCATCCTGCGCGGCCTGCGGGACCGCTACGAGGCGCACCACCAGGTCCGCTTCACCGACGAGGCCATCGTCGCCGCCGCCGAGCTCTCCGACCGGTACATCACCGACCGCTTCCTGCCGGACAAGGCGATCGACCTCATCGACCAGGCCGGCGCGCGGGTGCGCCTGCGCACCCGGACCCCCGCCTCCGACGTCCGCGAGCTGGAGCAGCAGCTCGACGAGGTACGCCGGGACAAGGAGCAGGCGGTCGCCGACGAGCAGTACGAGAAGGCGTCCACCCTGCGGGACCGGATCGCCGAGCTGGAGCAGGACATCCGCCGCGCCCGCGGCGACGAGGGGACCACCAACCACGTGCCGGAGGTCGGGCCGCGGGAGATCGCCGAGGTGGTGTCCCGCGCCACCGGCATCCCGGTCAGCCAGCTGACCGAGGAGGAGCGGGACCGGCTGCTGCGGCTGGAGGGCTACCTGCACGAGAAGGTCGTCGGCCAGGACGACGCGGTCGCCGCCGTCGCCGAGGCGGTGCGCCGCTCGCGTACCGGCCTGGCCGACCCGAACCGGCCGATGGGCAGCTTCCTGTTCCTCGGCCCGACCGGCGTCGGCAAGACGGAACTGGCGCGGGCGCTCGCCGAGGCGCTGTTCGGCGAGGCCGACCGGATGGTCCGGGTCGACATGAGCGAGTTCCAGGAGCGGCACACCGTCAGCCGGCTCGTCGGCGCCCCGCCCGGCTATGTCGGGTACGAGGAGGCCGGCCAGCTCACCGAGGCGGTGCGCCGCCGCCCGTACGCGGTGGTGCTGCTCGACGAGATCGAGAAGGCGCACCAGGACGTGTTCAACATCCTGCTCCAGGTGCTCGACGACGGGCGGCTCACCGACAGCCAGGGCCGTACGGTGAACTTCAAGAACACCGTGCTCATCATGACGAGCAACCTCGGTTCCGAGCTGATCACCGGCACCCAGCGGGCGGTCGGCTTCGGCGCCGGTGCGGAGGGCGGCGGGGAGAGCGACGAGCTACGGGAGCGGCTCATGCGCCGGCTCCAGGAGAACTTCCGGCCGGAGTTCCTCAACCGCATCGACGAGGTCATCATCTTCCGCCGCCTGGAGGCCGAGCAGCTGCGCCAGATCACCGGGCTGCTGCTGGAGGAGACCCGCCGTCGGCTGCACGCGCAGGACGTCCAGGTGGAGTTCACCACCGCCGGCATCGACTGGCTGGCCGAGCACGGCTACCAGCCGGAGTTCGGCGCCCGGCCGCTGCGCCGGGTCATCCAGCGGGAGGTGGACAACCAGCTCTCCCGGATGCTGCTGGAGTCGTCGGTGTCGCCCGGCCAGAAGGTCATCGTGGACGCCCGGGACGGGCAACTCACCATCGACGTCCGCGAGGGCGAGCGCGGCTACACCGCCGCCACGACCACGCATCCCCGATGAGCCGGAGGCGGGGGATGACCGAACCGGAGGAGAGCCGGGAAGACACCGAACCGGCGGAACCGATCGTGGCGCCACCCACGGCGAACCCCGCCCGGGTGCAGGTGCCGCCGGAGGGCCTGGGCCAGCAGGCTGACGAGCCGGACCCGGCGGCGTCCGACCGCCGCCGGCGAGAGGAGGGCTGATGGTACGGCAGCAGCGGGTCGAACCCGAGGTGGAGGAGCTCTGGGAGGCGTTCCACGAGCAGGTGAACGTGCCGTCCGAGCAGCTGCGGCAGTGGCTGCTCACCCGGGGCTCCGGCGAGGAGGCGTTCGGTCCGGACCCCGACCTCGACCTGCCGGAGCCCGGCCGGCACATCCTGCGTGTGCTGACCAAGCGCAAGGTGGACCTCACCCCGGACGACATCCAGACCATGCGCGACACGCTCGACCTGATCCAGGACCTGATGGACGCGAAACCACCCCGGGGCAACGCCGACGACGAGTGGCGGCACTCCCTCCTGGACCTGGGCCACGACGTGCTCGTGGAACGCTGAGCGGGCCGCCGGCGCAACCCGTCATGACGTTGTCGTCACGCCTGTCGTGACGACAACGTCATGATCACCGGGTCGGTCAGCGACCCTGGTCGGACTCCAGGCTGGCGATCGTCAGGCCCGCCGCGTCGGCGGCGGCCTCCCGGTCGGCCCGGGTGCGTTCCTCCCGGGTGAGCAGGTTGGCGTACTCGGTGACGTCGGCCGGGTCGGGCACCTCGGGCAGGCGTCGCAGGAACGCCTCCACGTCCTGCGCGGCGGCGGTGTGCGCGGCGGCCGCCCGACGCAGGATCTCGCGGTCGTCGGCGGCGGGGTACAGATCGGTCATGCCCGCCTGATACCCGGCGTCACGCCGTTCGCACCCCGGCGACCGGTCCGGCGGCCGCCGGACCCCGGGCCCCGAAGCCGGGATTGCGCAGCAGCCACGCCAGATAGGCCGGATGCGCCGCCAGCGAGTCGGTGTACGCGGCCAGCGCCGTCTCCAGCACCAGCTCGGCCACCCGGGCGGCCGGGGCGTCCGGGTGCCAGCCGAGCATCAGCCGCCACCGCAGCGGGATCCCCGCCAGCCGCCGGGTCACCAGGCCGGCGACCGGGCGGAAGGTGGCCTGGCACAGGGCGATCGCCTCGCCGGCGTCCACCAGGTCCAGACAGCCGCGCACGTCCGCCTCGTACACCTTGCGGGGGGTGAACCCGGCGCGGGCGCAGGCGGCGGCGAAGCAGTCGCCGAAGCAGCCGTCGCCCGGCGCGGCCACCCACTGCTCGTGGCGCAGATCCTCCAGCCGGATCTCGTCCCGGTCGGCCAGCGGATGCGGCTCCGGCAGCAGCACGTGCACCGGATCGATCGACACCTCCCGCCAGCACAGCCCGAACTCGCCCGACGGGGACGAGTCGCCGCACACACCGGTGAGCGCGAAGTCCAGCCGGCCGCCGGCGACGAGCTGGGCCAGCTCGTCCACCGACCACGAGGCGTACGTGGTGATCTGCGCGTGCGGTTGCTCGGCGGCGAGCCGGTGCACCAGCCGCCCGAGGATGGGGCTGTTGACCCCGCCGAACCGGTACCGGCGCGGCGCGTCCCCGGCGCCGGCCAGCCGGGCGGCCTCGTCCTGCAGGCCCTTCATCGCCGGCAGCAGCACCCGCGCCCGGGCGAGCACCAGCTCGCCCAGGGCGGTGGGGCGGGCGCCGCGCCGGTCGCGCTCGAACAGCGGCCCACCCAGGGTGCGCTCGATGCGCTGGAGCTGGGCGGTGAGCGCCGGCTGTGCCAGGCCGAGCGCCGAGGCCGCCTTGGTCACGCTGCCCGTCTCGGCGATCGCGCAGACCACCCGGAGGTGGCGGAGCTCCAGGTTCATAGACCGACGGTAGGGCGGCGTGGCGGCCGGGGGAAGGGTTCGGACGGATCAACGATTTGCGATGTGTGCAGGACCACTCACTCGGGTGTCCGCCCCGACAGATCGCCCAGGTACGTGGGCCGCCCGGTCACCGCGTCGCGCAGCTTGTCCACGACGCCGACGGCCGGCTCGACGATCCGGTTCCACGGCGGGGTGGCCGGGGTACCCGGATGGGGCCGGGTCGGCGCCGCCTCCTCGGCGATCTCCAGGCGGTTGCCCAGCCGGATCAGCTCCTCGGTGGTGGCCACCTCCCGCAGGCCCCGCACCAGCGCGCCCACCTCCTCGACGTGCCGGCGCACCCGCTCGGCGACGTCGGCGAGCCCGTCCGCCGTCAGCCCCTTGAGCGCCGCGAGCAGCACCCCGTCCGCCTCGATCACCCGGTCGACCCGCTCGGTGTCCGCGGGGCGGGCCGCCCGGACGGCCGGCAGCAGGTACTGCTCCTCGGCGGACAGGTGCCGGGACAGCGCCGCGGTGAGCACGTCCAGACCTCCCTCGGGGGCCGACCCCGGGTCGGGGTCGGTCAGCCGCCGCGCCAGCTCGCACAGCTGCCGGTGCTCCCCGTCGACGATGTCGGCGACGCTGCGCCCGCCCGGCCGGTAGTGATCGTCCTCGCCGGTGGGCGGCAGCGGGGGCAGGGGAACGGTCATGGTGCCCTCCCTCGGGCGCGGGTGCGGTCGCCGACGGCCGGTACCCCACCGCGGTGATCGCGAAACCGGCGCCCCCGTGCGACCCGGCGTGACCGGTCCGTCCCCGCACCGACGCGGCCGGGACGGGCGACGGGATCAGGCTGTGCGGCTGGTATGAAGAGGCAATGACGACCGACGCCGCCCCCGTCCACCCCTTGCCCACCGACGAGGTCGTCGACCTCTGCCGCGACCTGCTGCGCATCGACACCACCAACACCGGTGACAACGACACCAGCGCCGGTGAGCGCCGCGCCGCCGAGTACGTGGCGGAGAAGCTCGCCGAGGTCGGCGTGGAGTCGGTCCTCCACGAGTCGGCCCCGGGCCGGGCGAACGTGGTCGCCCGCATCCCCGGCGCCGACCCGGGCCGTCCCGCCCTGCTCGTGCACGGCCACCTCGACGTGGTGCCCGCCGACGCCGACGAGTGGTCGGTGCACCCGTTCTCCGGCGAGCAGCGCGACGGCTACCTGTGGGGCCGGGGCGCGATCGACATGAAGGACTTCGACGCGATGGTGCTCGCGGTGGTGCGGCACTGGCAGCGCACCGGCGTCCGCCCGCCCCGGGACATCGTGCTCGCGTACACCGCCGACGAGGAGGCCGGCAGCGACTACGGCGCGCACTTCCTGGTGGAGCGGCACGCGGACCTCTTCGAGGGCTGCACCGAGGCGATCGGTGAGGTCGGCGGCTTCTCGTACTCGATCGACGAGAACCGGCGGCTCTACCTGATCGAAACCGCCCAGAAGGGCATCGACTGGCTGCGCCTGCACGCGAAGGGCCGCCCCGGCCACGGCTCGATGGTGCACGACGACAACGCCGTCACGGCCCTCGCCGAAGCCGTCGCCCGGGTCGGCCGGCACCGCTTCCCGGTCGTCATGACCGACACGGTGCGCGCCTTCCTGGAGCAGGTGTCCGAGGTGCTCGGCATCGAGCTGGACCCGGACGACCCGGAGACCGCCATCGCCAAGCTCGGCCCGATCGCCAACATCATCGGCGCGACCATCCGCAACACCGCCAACCCGACCCGCCTCGCCGCCGGGTACAAGGACAACGTGATCCCGGGGCGGGCCACCGCCACCATCGACTGCCGCAGCCTCCCCGGCCAGTCCGAGCTGCTGGAGCAGCAGCTGCGCGAGCTGGTCGGCCCGGACATCGCCATCGAGTACGTCCAGCGCCAGCCGGCGCTGGAGACCACCTTCGACGGCGACCTGGTGGCGGCGATGTCCGCGGCGCTGCGCGCCGAGGACCCGGGAGCCCGGCCGGTGCCGTACATGCTCTCCGGCGGCACCGACGCGAAGGCGTTCTCGCAGCTCGGGATCCGCTGCTTCGGTTTCGCGCCGCTGCGGCTGCCGGCCGACCTGAACTTCTCCGCGCTGTTCCACGGCATCGACGAGCGGGTTCCGGTGGACGGGCTACAGTTCGGCGTGCGGGTTCTCGACCGGTTCCTCCGCACCTGCTGACCCGCGTCCGGTTCCCGGCGCGGTACCTCCCCGAACATCGAAGGGACTTCCACACATGACCGACCAGCACGGTGAGCTGGACGCCGCCCTCGAACGCGTCATCGAAGCGGCCCGCCACCACCTGGCCGCCGTACGCGCCGCGCAGGGCCGCATCGACGACGACGACGTCTGGCAGGCGTACGTGACCTTGAACAACGCGTCGTACGCCTACGACGAGCAACTCATGGACGCCTTCGGCGAGGTCACCCCGTGGGACGTGGAGTCGATCGACCCGGACGAGGCCGACAAGCGGTTCGCCGGCCTGGAAGGGGTCGAGCCGACCGACCCGCACCCGCAGGTCATCTCGGTGCGCCAGCGGCGCGACTACCGGGTGCCGAGCGTCTCCGCGCTCATCCGCGCCGCCGAGGCGGCCCGCCGCGCGGGCACCCCCGACGACGACGAGCCCGAGCCCGTCGAGGGCGTCGGCGAGGCCGTGCTGGAACTGCTCCAGAGCGGGGACGGCTCGCTCGCCGCGCTGGACGTGCCGGAGCTGGAGCCGCTCGACGGCGTCGTGATGGTCAGCGAGGTCAGCACCCCGGTCGACCTGGAGTCCTTCGACGACGACGACGCGGTCGGCCCGTTCCAGCCGGCCCCCGACGACCGACTCGTCGGCCGGCTCGACGAGCACCCGTTCCTGGAGCTCGACGACGAGGAGCACGACCACGCCCACTGACCACGCGTCACCTGACCGGCGCGCGACCGGTCAGGTGGCGACGCCCGGGGACCGGCCGGACGGCCCGGGCCCCGGGCGGGCCGGCCGCCGGCGACGGCCGGGTGGCCCGTCAGTACGACAGGCCCGGCTGCGGCTGGTTGATCCGGCGACGGCGCAACATCACCTGCCGCGTACCGTCCCGGAACAGCCGCACCCGGGCCAACTCCCAGCCGGAGAACTCCGCCTGGATCGCCAGCTGCGCCGCGGCGGTCAACCGGTCGACATTCGGCGGCAACCGCAGCGGCGCGTATTCGTAGTCCATGGGCCCTATGCTGCCCAGCCCGGCGGCCCGACGCCACCCCCCGGCGGGTGACCCGCGCCGCCCCGCCCGGCGGGCCGCCGGACGCGCGCCCGGCCGAGGTCAGGCGGTGGGGACGTTCGCCGCCAGCAGTGCGGTCAGGGCCGGCGCGGCCAGCGTGAGGGCGGCCGGGCCACCGGCGTCCACCGCCAACCCCCACCGCCCGTCCGGCCAGTCCGCGAACAGCTCGGCACAGGGGACGGCCACGAACGGCACCCCCGACCCGGCGAACGCGGTCAGCGCCTCCGGCGAGGTGAACACCGGAAGCAGCGGCGCCCCGTCGGCGTCGGTGACGACCGCCCAGGGAAAGCCCCGCTCCGGGGACGGCTCCGCCGTGAGCGGCACGCACACCACCGCCCCGGCGAGCACCGCCAGGAAACCGGCCAGGTCCCGGCGTCCGACGGCCGCCGCCAGGCGCTCCCGGACCGCCCCGTCCGCCGCCGGCCACCCGGGCCGCCCGCCACCTCCGCCGGCGGGCTTCCCGGCCACCGGCCCGGCGCCGGCGCTGCCGCCGTCCCGGCCCGCCGCGGGCGGCTCCCCGCCGCCCGCCGGCTCGCCGGGGACGTCGCGGCTCCCGTCGTCCCGGCCCGCAGCGGGCGACTCCCCGCCGCCCGCCGGTTCGGGACGCGCCCGGGAAGCGGCCGATGCTGCCACCCGGCAGGAGAGCGCGTCCGGGTCGTCGGTCAGCACCGCCGCCGCGGTCCGCAGCGCGAAGTCACTCCACCAGCGCACCGCGCGCGGGGTACGCGGCGTCTCGAACCACCAGCCGCCCCCCGCGCCGGGCGGCTGCCAGCCGAGGCCGGCCAGCCGTTGCGCGTCGTACCCCGGGCACACCCCGCGGACGGTGTCCCGCCGCACCATCAGGCGCAGCCGGCGGTCCCCGGCGGTGAGCTCCAGGTCGGTGTCCCGGTGGCACCGGACCAGCGTGTCGTGCAGCCGGGCGACCAGGTCGGGCCAGCCCGAGGTCATGCCGGCGGCCCCGGCAGCCGCCCGTCCAGGCGGCCGAGCCGCTCGATGGCCTCCTCCAGCCGGCGGCCCTGGGCGGAGAAGTCGCCGGGCTCGCCGAACAGGCCGCCCAGACCCGCGCCGAGCGTCGCCTCCAGCCCCTCGGTCCGGTCGGTGAGCTGCTCCGCCGCCGCCGAGCGGGCCTGCCGGTACGCGGCCAGCACCATCGCCGACAACTCCTCCGCGCCGGCGCGGAGCGCGGCGGGCGCGAAGGTCACGCCTTGCAGCTCGCCAGCGGCGTCCACTGTGGCCGTGACCAGGCCGGAGTCGTCCGTGGCGGTGCCACTGAGCTCGGCGAGGTCGTCCTGGAGCCCGGCGAACCGGCGTTGGATGTCGGCGATCCGTCCGGCGAGCGCGTCGAACGCGGACAGCGGGTCACTCATGCGAAACCTTCCCCCATTGCGGCACCGGCGGGGTGGCGCCCGACGGCCGCGTGATCGTATCTTCGGGACGCCGCGACGGGTGGGGGAGGACGATTTGGGGGACATCGACGTCGACGTGCAGGCGGTACGACGGTTGGCGGCGGCGGCGAAACAGGTGGCCGCGTCGCTCGGCGCGCTGGAAGGCCGGGTGGTGTCCGCGGGCGACCTGCCCGACGACGCGTTCGGCCACCTGCCCTTCGCCAGCGACATCCTCCGCGCCACGTACGCCGAGCAGGTCAGCGGCGGGACGGAGCTGTTCCGCTCCGGCCGCGACGCGTTCGACCGGGTCGGCGCCGCGCTGGGCTCGACGGCGGAGACGTACGAGCGCAACGAGCAGGACATCGACGCGGGCTTCCGCACGATCGGCGGCGGGATGGCCGGGTGAGCGGGCCCGCCGGCACCGCCGTCGAGCTGTGGAACGGCCTCGACAACGCCCTGTCCGGCGTGGACCGTGCCGTCGACGGTGTCTGCCGCACCCTGGCCTGGCCGCTGATCCAGCTCGTCGACCTCGTCGACGGCGAGCCGGCCGCGCTGCGCGCGAAGGCCACCGAGTGGGACGCGCTCGCCGTCGAGGTGCGCGAGCTGGCGATGGGCCACCGCGGTGTCCGCGAGGCCGAGCAGGCCGGCTGGCGCTCACCCGCCGGCGAGGCGTACGGCACGCGGCTGGCCGAGGTGGAGCAGCAGCTGCTGGACGTGGCCGAGCAGTTCGCCGCCACGGCCGAGTACCTGCGCGGCACCGCCGACGCCCTGCAGACCGTGCACGACGTGCTGGTCGACATCTGCGTCGAGTTCGTCAACTTCCTGCTGGTCACGCTGGTGACCGCGCTGCTGATGGCGCCGTTCACCGCCGGCGCGTCCTGGGCGGCGGGCCTGGCCCTCGGGGTCACCCGGGGCATGATCGCCCTCGCCCGGATGCTCAAGGTGATCCGGCCCCTCGCCGCCCACCTGCAGAAGGTCATCAAGCTGCTGCAACGGGTCCTGTACCACCTGCGCAAGCTGCGCAACCACCTGGACAAGCTGGTCGACAAGCAGAAGGCGCTGCGCACCGGCACGAAGTACGCCGACAAGCGGCGCGCCGCCGGCGAGGCCGACAAGTGGTTCCACAAGTTCCTCGACCCCACGAAGGGCACCTGGAAGCTCGGCAAGTCCGGGTCGCCGTTCGACATGAGCACCTTCGAGCGTCTCGGCGTGCTGCGGGCGCACGGCGTCGGCGACGGGGCGCGGATGATCGGCCGGGACTGGGCCACCAACCTGCCGTGGAACATCCCCAACTCGGTGGTGCACGGTGTCACCTGGGGCAGCGTCGCCGTGGTCAGCGGGCTCTCCGTGCCCGGCATGGACCAGGTCGGTGACCAGGTCGACCAGGCCGTGCGGGACGGCGCCGACTGGATCGACCAGAATGTCTTCGGGCAGCCGCCCGCGACGCAACCGGCCGGCCGGTGAGGGCCGATCGAGGAGGTACGGCGTGACCGGAGCACGAGGTCGACTCGGTCGGCTGACCGACGCGGTGCTCGGCGGCGCCCGGGCCGCCCGGGACAAGGCCCGCGAGCTGCGCGACGAGTTCCGCACCAGCGACGAACCGGAACGCGCCCTGGTCGCCCCGCTGGTACCCGACCAGGAGCTCCGCTACGTCGGCCTGGCGCCGGTCCGCACGCCGGAGACGCACCGGGCGGGCAGCCAGCTCGCCGACCGGGTCGGCACCGAGGTCGCCGAGGCCCTCGACCCGCGTGCCCTGTTCGGGCTGCTCAACATCGTCAACCCGGTGGCGTGGGTGGAGGCGGTGCTGGCGCCGGTCCGGATCGCCGCCGGCGTCCTGCTGCTGCCGGGCAGGGCCGCCGCGGTCGCCGCCGGCCTGCCCGAGTCGGCGGGCGACCAGCCGGGGCGTCCCGCCCCGTCGCAGCCCGCCGAGCCGCGTGAGCCACTGCCGCTGACCCCCGAGCAGGAGGCCTTCCGCACCCTGTTCCGGCTCAGCCGGTACCGCCCGCTGGCCGACCAGCTCGCCGAGATCGCCTACCGGCGGCGGTACGTCTTCAGCGGCGACCTCGCCACCCTCGCCGGCAGCCTGCTGCTGTTCCTGGAGCGCTACACCGGCACGCCACTCGCGGTGACCGACAGCCACCTGCTCCTGCTGCGGATGGGCCGCCGGCCCGACGAGGGGCGGCCGGACCGCCGCCGGCCGCAGGTGCTGTGGAGCGTGGAGCGGCGGCGGATCGCCCGGATCGACTCCGAGGGCGGTGCGCGGCTCATGCAGTTCCCGTCGACTGTCGTCTTCGACGACGGGTCGTGGATCCGCATCGTCAACCCGGCGACCCGGGACGACCAGTCGCGCTTCCTCGCCGCCGTCCGCGACACCCCCGGCGACCGTCCGACGCCCTGATCCCGGACCGGACGGCCACCGGCCCGGCCCCGCCCGACCGCGGCCCTCGGTTCGCGCCCTGCTCAGCCGTCGCGTTCCGGGTAGCCGACCTCGACCGCCGACACGTCGTCGAGCGCCGTCACGATCTCGTCCGGCAGGGTCATCCGCTCGACCTGGAGCGCGCCGAGCAGCTGGCCGACCGTGCGGGCGCCCAGGATCGGCGCGACCACGCCCGGCCGGTCGCGGACCCAGGCCAGCGCGACCTCCATCGGGGAGACCCCGAGGCCGCCCGCGGCGGTGGCGACCGCCTCCACGATGCTGGAGCACCGCGGCTCCAGGTAGGTGGCGACGAACCGTTCGAAGTGCGGCGACGCGGCCCGGGAGTCGGCGGGCCGGCCGTGCCGGTACTTGCCGGTGAGCACCCCCCGCCCGAGCGGCGACCAGGGCAGGACGCCCAGCCCGAGCGCCTCGCAGGCCGGCAGCACCT
This sequence comes from Micromonospora sp. NPDC047707, assembly GCF_040704235.1. Lineage (NCBI taxonomy): Bacteria > Bacillati > Actinomycetota > Actinomycetes > Micromonosporales > Micromonosporaceae > Micromonospora > Micromonospora sp. NPDC047707. Next base: position 167,842 of record NZ_JBEYSU010000006.1, on the reverse strand, counting down.
CCCGCTCGATGCCGCGTTCCAGCAACGAGTACTCCACCTGCGTGGCGACCACCGGGGCCCGGCCGGGCCAGGCGGTCTGCCACGCGGCGGCCCGGGCGGTCTGCCAGCCGGAGAAGTTCGACACGCCCACGTAGCGGACCCGCCCGCTGGCCACCGCGTGGTCCAGCGCGGCGAGGGTCTCCTCCAGCGGCGTGTCGGGGTCGTACCCGTGCACCTGGAACAGGTCGACGTGGTCGGTGCCGAGCCGGCGCAGCGAGGCGTCCAGCGTCCGCAGCAGGTGCCCGCGCGAGCCGTCGCGGCGCCGGCCGCTGCCCGGCCGCAGCCCCGCCTTGGTGGCGATCAGCAGTTCGTCGCGGGGGACCAGGGTGCCCAGGAGGGAGCCGATCACGGACTCGGCGTCGCCGTCGCCGTAGACGTCGGCGGTGTCGATCAGGTTGCCGCCCGCGTCGAGGTAGCTCTTCAGCTGGGCGGCCGCGTCGTCGGCGTCGGTGTCCCGGCCCCAGGTCATGGTGCCGAGCGCGAGCCGCGAAACCGCCAGCCCGCTTCGGCCGAGCGGTCGCTGTTGCATGCGTGAACCTTATTTCCAACGGGGGCCGCACCGATATCCTCGCTCCCGTCAAGTCTGCCGGCAGGTCCGTGGATCCGCTCGCCCGGGTCGCCGCGCGCCCTCCGTCGCCGCTCGCACCGGTTTTCCGTGAGCCGGTGATCGGGTGCGGCGGGGGCATTGCGTAACCTGATGCGACCTGTGGTGCGGATGGGGGAGGACTAGTGCGACTCGGGCTCAGCCTCGGATACCAGACGGCGTGGAGCACACCGGCCGACCACCTGGCCCTGGCCCAGGAGGCGGACCGGCTCGGCTACTCGGTGGTGTGGGCGGCGGAGGCCTACGGCTCCGACTCGCCGAGCATGCTCGCCTGGATGGCCGGCCAGACCCAGCGGATCGACGTGGGCAGCGCGGTGATGCAGATTCCCGCCCGGACGCCGGCGATGACCGCGATGACCGCGGCGACCATCGACGCGCTCTCCGGCGGCCGGTTCCGGCTGGGTCTGGGCGTGTCCGGGCCGCAGGTCTCCGAGGGCTGGCACGGCGTACGGTTCGGCAAGCCCCTGGCGCGGACCCGCGAGTTCGTCGACATCGTGAAGCTGGCGGTGGCCCGCAAGGAGGTCGCCTACGACGGCGAGTTCTACACCCTGCCGCTGCCCGACGGGCCGGGCAAGGCGCTGCGCCTGGGCTTCCACCCGCCCCGCGAGCACATCCCGATCTACCTGGCCGCCGTCGGTCCGAAGAACCTGGAGCTCGCCGGGGAGATCGCCGACGGCTGGCTTGCCGTCTTCTACGCGCCGGAGTTCGCCGAGGAGCAGCTCGCCAGCGTGCGGGCCGGCCGGGCGAAGGCCGGCAAGGAGCTGGCCGGGTTCGACGTGGTGCCGTCGGTGCCGGTGGTGGTCGGCGACGACATCGCGTCCTGCGCCGAGCTGGTCCGCTGGTACGCGGCCCTCTACGTGGGCGGCATGGGCAGCCGGCAGCAGAACTTCTACAACCAGCTCGCCACCCGGATGGGGTACGGCGACGCCGCCCGTGAGGTGCAGGACCTGTACCTGGCGAAGCGGCAGCGCGACGCCGCCGCGGCGGTGCCGATGGAGTTCATCGACCGCACCTCGCTGCTCGGCCCGAAGGAGCGCATCGCCGACCGGATGCGGGAGTACGCGGCAGCCGGTGTCACCACCCTGTCGGTGACGCTGTTCGCCGCCGACCGGGACAGCGGCGTGCAGACGCTGCGTACCGTCGCCGAGGCGCTGGACCTCTCGGGAGTCGGGGAGTGACCTGGGTCGAAGCCATCGTTCTGGGCATCGTCCAGGGGCTCACCGAGTTCCTGCCGGTCAGCTCCTCCGGGCACCTGCGGATCACGTCGGCGATCTTCTTCGAGCGGGACGCCGGCGCGTCGTTCACCGCGGTGACGCAGCTCGGCACCGAGGCGGCGGTGCTGATCTACTTCGCCAAGGACATCTGGCGGATCGCCCGGACGTGGGTGGTCGGCCTGTGGGACCGGTCGGTGCGTTCCAGCCTCGACTACCGGATGGCCTGGTACGTGATCGTCGGCTCGATCCCGATCGGCTTGTTCGGCTTCCTGTTCAAGGATCAGATCCGCACCGCCGGCCGGAACCTGTGGCTGGTCGCCACGACGCTGATCGTGTTCGCGTTCGTGCTGGCGTTCGCCGAGTACTGGGGCCGGCAGACCCGCACCCTGGAGAACTTCCGGATGAAGGACGGCATCGTGATGGGCTTCGCCCAGGCGATGGCGCTGATCCCGGGCGTCTCCCGCTCCGGTGGCACGCTCACCGCCGGCCTGCTGCTCAACCTGACCCGGGAGACGGCGGCCCGCTACTCGTTCCTGCTGGCCATCCCCGCCGTGGTCATGTCGGGCATCTTCAGCCTCGGGGACGTCTTCGAGCCCGCGGCGCCGGGCACCTCGGTGCCGAGCGGCGCGCAGATGGTGGTGGCGACGATCATCGCGTTCGCGGTGGGGTACGCGGCCATCGCCTGGCTGCTGCGCTACGTCGCGCACCACACCCTGTACGTCTTCGTGCTGTACCGGGTCGCCCTGGGCACGCTGGTGCTCGCCCTGCTGCTGACCGGCACGATCAGCGCCACCTGAGCCGCCCGCCCAGCGGGAGAGGTCTTGGCGGGTTTCGGCCCCGCGGAGGGCCGTTTCCTTCCCGAGATCTCCCGCCGGGCCGCGCCCCTCACCGGACGCGGCCACACCCCCGAGCCTGGCCGGCACGATCCCGCCCACCACACCGCCTAGGGTGGTCAGCGTGGCGACCCTTCTGCTTCTGCGACACGGCCGGACGACCGCGAACGCGGACGGCGGGCTGGCCGGCCGGCAGCCGGTCGAGCTGGACGAGACCGGCCGGGCGCAGGCCACAGCCGTCGGGGAGCGGCTCAGGCCGGTGCCGCTGGCGGCGGTGGTGACCAGCCCGCTGGTCCGCTGCCGGCAGACCCTCGAGCTGGCGCTGCCGGAGGCGACGCCGGTGGTGGAGGACGGGCTGATCGAGTGCGGGTACGGCAGCTGGGAGGGGCAGCCGCTGAAGAAGCTGGCGAAGGAGCCGCTGTGGCCCGTCGTCCAGCAGCATCCCAGCGCGGCGGTCTTCCCCGGGGGTGAGGCGATGGCCGCCATGGCGGCGCGGGCGGTCGCCTCGGTACGGGCCTGGGACGCCCGGGTGACCGCCGAGCACGGCGCCGAGGCGGTGTGGCTGGCCTGCACCCACGGCGATGTGATCAAGGCGATCGTGGCCGACGCGCTCGGCGTACACCTGGATCTCTTCCAGCGCATCGTCGCGGACCCGGCGTCGGTCACGGCGATCCGTTACACGCCGTTGCGGCCGTTCCTGGTCCGGCTCAACGACACCGGCGGCGACCTGGCGGCGCTGGTCCCGCCGCCGCGGAAGCGGCGCCGGCGGGCGCCGCGCGCAACCGACTCGGACGCGGCGGTCGGCGGGGGAGCGGGAACGACCGCGCGGTGACGGCCCGCCGGGGCGGCCGCGCACCGGGGACGCGCCCGAGCCCCTCGTGTGCTGCGCTGGGCGATTCGGGTCGGTGGGGTGCGCGCTGCGTGGGCGCGCCGGATAGGGTCGAGGCATGACCCACCAGGTGCACGCCTTCGAGCCGCCGGAGCGGTTCGTCGCCGGGACCGTCGGGCCGCCGGGGGATCGGACGTTCTTCCTCCAGGCGCGCGGCGGCGGCCGGCTGGTCAGCGTCGCGCTGGAGAAGGTCCAGGTCTCGCTGCTGGCCGAGAAGCTGGAGGAGCTGCTCTCCGAGGCGCAGCGCCGGTTCGGGGTGAAGGTTCCCGAGCCCAGCGCCACGCTCGGCGACAACGACCCGCTGGACACACCGGTCGACGAGGAGTTCCGGGTCGGCACGCTGGGGCTGGCCTTCGACGTCGACACCGAGACGGTGGTCATCGAGGCGATCGCCGTCGGCGAGACCGAGGCCGAGGTCGAGCTGGGCGAGCCGGACGACGAGGAGTCCGACGACGACGAGGAGCCGGACGACGACCTGGACCGGCTCCGGGTGCGGCTGACACCGGAGGCGACCCGGCAGTTCATCGAGCGCGCCCGGCGGGTGGTCAACGCCGGCCGTCCGCCCTGCCCGCTGTGCGGCCAGCCGCTCGACCCCGCGGGTCACCTCTGCCCGCGCCACAACGGTTACCACCGGTGACCTCGTCCGACCTGCAACCCCGCCAGGACGGCGACGCCGCGCTCCGGCTGCTCCGGGACGGCACGCTCGACCTGGAGGGCCGGCTGGTCGACGCGTCGAACACCACGCTGCGGGGCGTGCTGACCCTGGACGGGGTGACCGCCCGCTGTGTCTACAAACCGGTCCGGGGCGAGCGCCCGCTCTGGGACTTCCCCGACGGCACCCTCGCCGGCCGGGAGGTCGCCGCGTACCTGGTGTCCCGTGCCACCGGATGGGATCTGGTGCCGCCGACGGTGCTCCGGGACGGCCCGCTGGGCCCGGGTTCCTGCCAGCTCTGGATCGACGAGCCGGCCGAGGGTGAGCCGCTGGTCGGGTTCGTGCCGGTGGACGCGCTGCCGCCCCGCTGGTTCCCGATCGCGGCGGCCCGGGACGACGACGGCACCCCGTACGCCCTCGCGCACGCCGACGACCCGCGGCTGGCCCGCCTCGCCGTGCTCGACGCGGTGATCAACAACGGCGACCGGAAGGGCGGCCACGTGCTGCTCGACGCGGACGACCGGATCTACGGGGTGGACCACGGCGTGAGCTTCCACGTGGAGGAGAAGCTGCGGACGGTCCTGTGGGGCTGGGCGGGTCGCGAGCTGCCGCCGGACACGGTGGAGGTGCTCGACGCGCTCGCCGGCCGGGTCGCCGGTGACCTCGGCGAGGAGTTGGGCGAGCACCTCACCCTCGGCGAGGTCGCCGAACTGGCCGCCCGGATCGAGCGGCTGCGCGCCACCGGCCGGTTCCCGCAGCCGCCGCAGGACTGGCCGGCGGTGCCCTGGCCGCCCATGTGAGCGATGTCGCCTTGATCACCGGTGGCGCGGCCCGGGGCCGCCCGTCGGCTGGTTAGGCTGGCGGTCATGGAGTCTTGGGTGGGGCATGAGGTGCCACGGCTGCCCGGCAGGGGCGGCCCGCTGTCGTTGTTCGACTCGGCGCGGCAGGGCGCGGCGCCCAGCACCCCGACCGGCACGGGCACGATGTACGTCTGCGGCATCACCCCGTACGACGCCACCCACCTCGGCCACGCCGCCACCATGATCACTTTCGACCTGGTGCAGCGGCTGTGGCGGGACGCGGGGCTCGACGTCACGTATGTGCAGAACGTCACCGACATCGACGACCCGCTGCTGGAGCGCGCCGCCCGGGACGGCGAGGACTGGAAGGTCCTCGCGATGCGGGAGACCGCCCTGTTCCGGGAGGACATGGAGGCGCTGCGGATCATCCCGCCGGCGCACTACGTCGGGGCCGTGGAGTCGATCCCGGACATCGCCGAGAAGGTTCTCGTCCTGCTCAAGGAGGGTGCCGCGTACCGGCTGGACGACGGCACCGGCGACATCTACTTCGACATCTCCGCCGCGCCCCGCTTCGGGTACGAGTCCAACCTGACCCGGGAGCAGATGCTGGAGATCTTCCCCGAGCGCGGCGGCGACCCGGACCGGGCCGGCAAGCGCGACCCGCTCGACCCGCTGCTGTGGCGCGGCGCCCGGGAGGAGGAGCCGTCCTGGCCCGGCGGTGACCTGGGCCCGGGCCGTCCCGGCTGGCACATCGAGTGCGCGGTCATCGCGCTCAACCTGCTCGGCGACCGGATCGACGTGCAGGGCGGCGGCAACGACCTGATCTTCCCGCACCACGAGTGCTCCGCCGCGCACGCCGAGCGGCTGACCGGCGAGGCGCCGTTCGCCGGCCACTACGTGCACGCCGGCATGATCGGCCTGGACGGCGAGAAGATGTCGAAGTCCCGCGGCAACCTGGTCTTCGTGTCCCGGCTGCGGGCCGACAAGGTGGATCCGATGGCGGTCCGACTGGCCCTGATGAGCGGGCACTACCGCAGCGACCGGTCGTGGACCGACGACCTGCTCGCCGTCTCGCGGGAGCGGCTGGCCCGGTGGCGGCGGGCCGCCGCCGCGCCGTCCGGGCCGTCCGGCGCGGCCTTCCTGACCGGGGTACGCGAGCGCCTCGCCGACGATCTCGACACCTCCGGCGCGCTCGCTCTGGCCGACGGCTGGGCCGATCAGGCGCTCGCCGGCACCGGCGACGACCCGGCGGCCCCGGCCCTGTTCACGCAGACGGTGGACGCCCTCCTCGGCATCCGCCTGTAGCCGTCTGCGGGCCGGCCGCCCTCGCGCCGCCCGGGCCTCAGCCGAGGACCAGGCCGGGGTCCGGGTCCGGGTTCGGGGCGGGGACGCGGTACTCCTCGGTCAGCGTGGTGACCGGACCGGGCCAGGTCGCCTGGGCGACCTCGATCGGTCTGCGGCGCCCGTCGTAGGCGACGTGCAGCAGGTGCAGCACCGGTGTGTCGGGGCGGATCTGGAGGATCTCCGCCTCCTCCCGGCTGGGTTGGCGGGCGCTGATCGTGTCGGTGGCGGTGACGTACCGCCGGCCGGTCGCCTCCTCGGCCTCCTGGTAGAGCGGCCGGCCGAACGCCTCGGCCCGCTCCAGCGAGGTGCCGGCGGTGTCGGCGGGCAGGAACCAGGAGGCGCCGACCTCGACCGGGGAGTCCTCGGTGCGGACCAGGTGCCGGCGGCAGAGCAGGTCGGTGCCGTCGGCGACCCCGAACGCGTCGGCGACCTCGGGCGGGGCAGGGGCCCGGCCGACGGAGAGGAGCTGCTGCCGGTACCGGGCGGCCAGGTCGGTGTGGTAACCGCGGAAGCCGCCGTACCGGCCCCGGGAGAGGCGGTTGAGGCGGCGCCGGGTGCCGCGGACGTACGTACCCGAGCCGGGTTTGGTGATCAGGATGCCCTCGACGCGCAGCTGGTCGACGGCGCGCTGCACGGTCTGCTTCGCGACGCCGAACATCTCGGCGATGGCCGGGATGGACGGCAGCCGTTCGCCCGGCCCCCAGTCGCCGCGGCGCACCTGGGCCTTGAGCTGCGCGGCGATCTGCCGGTGCGGGAACTCGGCCGCGCCGGGATTGATCTGCATACCCGCCTCCTCGATCACAGCTAGGTTCCTAGGATGCCCTACGCGGTGTGAGCCGCGCCACCCGCTGTGCGGCCCGCCCGCCCCGACCAGGGGGAGCAGCGCGCAGACGAACCGGTGGCAGGCAACGAAACGGGCCCCGGAACGGATCCGGGGCCCGGTCAGCGGACGAGCGTCACCAGGAGCCGGCGGTGGGGCCGGCGGAACCGCCACGGCGGCGCAGGTACTTCTCGAACTCCTGGGCGATCTCGTCCCCGGTCAGCGGGGTGATGCCGGCGTCGCCGACCCGTTCCTCCAGCTCGCGGACGTACTCGCCGAGCTCGGCGTCCTGCTCGGCCGCGCTGCGCACCCGCTGCTCCCACTCGGCGGCCTCCTCCGCGAGGTCGGCCATCGGGACCGGCAGGTCGAGTACCTCCTCGACGCGGTGCAGCAGGGCGAGGGTGGCCTTCGGGCAGGGCGGGTTGTTGGCGTAGTGCGGCACGTGCACCCAGAACGACACCGCGTCCACCTCGGCGCGGGTGCACGCGTCGTGCAGCACCCCGACGATGCCGGTCGGGCCGTCGTAACGGGTGGGCGTGAGCTGGTAGCGCTGGGCGGCGTCCTTGTCGGAGGCGCTCCCGCTGATCGGCAACGGCCGGGTGTACGGCACGTCGGCCAGCAGCGCGCCGAGCAGGACCACCCGCTCGACCTCCAGGCTGTGGCAGATCTCCAGCACCTGCTCGCAGAAGGTGCGCCAGCGCATGCTGGGCTCGATGCCCCGGATCAGCACCACGTCCCGTTCGGTGCCGGCGGGGCTGGCGACCATGAAGCGGGTGGTCGGCCACTCCACCCGGCGGGTCTCCCCGTCCGACATGGTGATGGTGGGACGGCTGACCTGGAAGTCGTAGAAGTCCTCCGGGTCCAGCTCGGTGACCGGCCGGGCCTGCCACACCTGCTCCAGGTGCTCCACGGCCGCGGTCGACGCGTCGGCGGCGTCGTTCCAGCCCTCGAAGGCGGCGATGGCCACGGGGGACCGCAGCACCGGCAGTCCGTCGAACTCGGTCATGCCGTCACCTCGCCCTGCTCGTCGGGGACGGCGCCGGAGTGGTTTCCGGCCGGCCGCCCGCCGTGCACGGTGGTGTCGCTGTAGTCCCTCACGTCCGTCAGCCTACGTGTCGGGACCGGACCCGGCCCGTCGGCCGCGCCGGTCGTGCCCGCCGCCGGCCGGCCATACCGTAACGAACCGGTCCGGAGTGATCCCGGTGACAGAATGTGGGACCGGCGAGCCGGGTTCGACCACGCCGCGACCGGTCGCACTAACCTGAACCTGTGCGGATCTCTTTCCTCGACGCCCTGGCGGACCGGATCCTGATCGCCGACGGGGCGATGGGGACGATGCTGCACGCGGCGGACCTGACCCTCGACGACTTCGACGGCCTTGAGGGCTGCAACGAGATCCTCAACGTGACCAGGCCGGACGTCGTCCGCGGGGTGCACGAGGCGTACCTGGCCGCGGGCGCGGACTGCGTGGAGACCAACACCTTCGGCGCGAACCTGCCGAACCTCGCCGAGTACGGCATCGAGGGGCGCATCCGCGAGCTGTCCGAGGCGGGCGCCCGGCTGGCCCGCGAGGCCGCCGACGGGTACGCCACGCCGGAGCAGCCCCGTTTCGTCCTCGGCTCGATCGGCCCCGGCACGAAGCTGCCCACCCTCGGGCACGCCGCGTACGCGTCGCTGCGGGACGCGTACCAGGAGAACGCCGCCGGTCTGATCGCCGGGGGCTCGGACGCGCTGATCGTCGAGACCTGCCAGGACCTGCTCCAGGTCAAGGCGGCGGTGGTGGGCTCGAAGCGGGCGATGGTCGAGTTGGGCCGGCAGGTGCCGATCATCTGCCACGTCGCCGTGGAGACGACCGGCACGATGCTGCTGGGCAGCGAGATCGGCGCGGCGCTGACCGCGATCGAGCCGCTCGGTGTGGACCTGATCGGCCTGAACTGCTCGACCGGCCCGGCGGAGATGGGCGAGCACCTGCGCTACCTGTCGCAGCACGCGCGGGTCCCGCTGTCGGTGATGCCGAACGCCGGCCTGCCGGTGCTGACCTCCGAGGGCGCGTACTTCCCGCTGACCCCGGTCGAGATGGCCGACGCCCTGGAGCGTTTCGTCGCCGACTACGGCGTCTCGCTGGTCGGCGGCTGCTGCGGCAGCACCCCGGAGCACATCCGGGTCCTCGTGGAGCGGCTGCGTGGCCGTCCGCCGGTGGCCCGGGAGTCGCGGCCGGAGCCGGGCGTCTCGTCGATCTACCACCACGTGCCGTTCGCGCAGGACGCCAGCGTGCTGATGGTGGGGGAGCGGACCAACGCCAACGGCTCCAAGGCGTTCCGGGAAGCGATGATCGCCGGTGACTGGCAGGCGTGCGTGGAGATCGCCCGCGGCCAGGCCCGGGACGGCTCCCACCTGCTGGACCTCTGCGTCGACTACGTGGGTCGCGACGGCACGCGGGACATGCGGGAGCTGGCCGGCCGGTTCGCGACCGCCTCCACCCTGCCGATCATGCTCGACTCCACCGAGCCGGGGGTGGTCGAGGCCGGGTTGGAGATGCTCGGCGGCCGGTGCGTGGTCAACTCGGTGAACTTCGAGGACGGCGACGGCCCCGACTCCCGCTACGCGCGGGTGATGCCGGTCGTCAAGGAGCACGGGGCAGCCGTGGTCGCGCTGCTCATCGACGAGGAGGGCCAGGCCCGCACCCGGGAGTGGAAGGTCCGGGTCGCCTCGCGGCTGATCGAAGACCTGACCGGCCGCTGGGGGATGTCGCGGTCGGACATCCTCATCGACGCGCTGACCTTCCCGATCGCCACCGGTCAGGAGGAGACCCGCCGCGACGGCATCGAGACGATCGAGGCCATCCGGGAGATCGCCGCCCGGTACCCGGGGGTGAACTTCACGCTGGGCATCTCCAACGTCTCGTTCGGTCTCAACCCGGCGGCGCGGCAGGTGCTCAACTCGGTGTTCCTGCACGAGTGCGTGCAGGCCGGGCTCACCTCGGCGATCGTGCACGCCAGCAAGATCCTGCCGATGTCGAAGATCCCCGAGCAGCAGCGGGAGGTCGCGCTCGACCTGGTCTACGACCGGCGCCGCGAGGGGTACGACCCGGTGCAGCGCTTCATCGAGCTGTTCGAGGGTGTCGACGCCGCGTCGGCGCGCGCCAGTCGGGCGGAGGAGCTCGCGGCCCTGCCGCTGGACGAGCGGCTCAAGCGGCGGATCATCGACGGGGAGCGCAACGGCCTGGAGGCCGACCTGGACACGGCCATGGCCGAGGGCCGGTCGCCGCTGTCCATCATCAACGACATCCTGCTGGACGGGATGAAGGTCGTCGGTGAGCTGTTCGGCTCCGGCCAGATGCAGTTGCCGTTCGTGCTCCAGTCCGCCGAGGTGATGAAGACCGCGGTGGCCTACCTGGAACCGCACATGGAGAAGGCCGACGACGGCGGCAAGGGCCGCATCGTGCTCGCCACGGTGAAGGGCGACGTGCACGACATCGGCAAGAACCTGGTGGACATCATCCTGTCCAACAACGGCTACGAGGTGGTGAACATCGGCATCAAGCAGCCGATCAACGCCATCCTCGACGCCGCCGAGCAGCACCGCGCCGACGCGATCGGCATGTCCGGGCTGCTGGTCAAGAGCACGGTCATCATGAAGGAGAACCTGGTCGAGATGGCTTCGCGCGGGGTCGCGGAGCGGTGGCCGGTCCTGCTCGGCGGGGCGGCGCTGACCCGGGCGTACGTGGAGGACGACCTGCGGTCGATGTTCCCCGGGCAGGTGCACTACGCGCGGGACGCGTTCGAGGGGCTGTCCCTGATGGACCGGGTGATGGCGGCGAAGCGTGGTGGCGCGCCCGTGGTCGACGCGGAGCGGGAGGCCGCCCTCGCCGCCCGCCGGGCCCGCCGGGAGCGGCAGCGGGCCGTCGTCACCGAGTCGCTGCCCGAGCTGCACGACTCGTCGGTCCGATCCGACGTGGCGGTCGACGTGGAGGTGCCCAGCCCGCCGTTCCTCGGTACGCGGGTGGTCAAGGGCGTTCCGCTGGCCGACTACGCGGCGCTGCTCGACGAGCGGGCCACGTTCCTCGGTCAGTGGGGGCTGCGCGGCGCGCGGGGCGGGCAGGGGCCGTCCTACGAGGAGCTGGTGGAGACCGAGGGCCGGCCGCGGCTGCGCTACTGGCTGGACCGGCTGATCGCCGACCAGGTCCTCGAAGCGGCCGTCGTGTACGGCTACTTCCCGGCGTACTCCGAGGGCAACGACCTGGTGGTGCTGGACGAGAACGGCCACTCCGAGCGGGCCCGCTTCTCGTTCCCCCGGCAGCGGCAGGAGCGGCGGCTCTGCCTCGCGGACTTCTTCCGCCCGCGGGGCGACGAGTTGGACGTGGTGGCGTTGCAGCTGGTCACCGTCGGCCAGCCGATCAGCGAATACACGGCGAAGCTGTTCGCCCGCAACGAGTACCGCGACTACCTGGAGGTGCACGGCCTGTCCGTGCAGCTCACCGAGGCCCTCGCCGAGTACTGGCACCGGCGGGTCCGCGCCGAGCTGACCCTGCCCGGCGGGCGTACGGTGGCCGACGACGACCCGGCGGACCTGGCCGGGTTGCTGCGTACCGACTACCGCGGCTGCCGGTACGCGTTCGGCTACCCGGCCTGCCCCGACCTGGAGGACCGCGCCAAGATCGTGGACCTGCTGGGGGCGGAGCGGATCGGCGTGCAGCTGTCCGAGGAGTTCCAGCTCGTCCCGGAGCAGGCCACCGACGCGATCGTGGTCCACCACCCGGAGGCGAGCTACTTCAACGCCAAGTGACACCGCCACCCTCCCTGAACTGCGTCAACTCCTCCGGCTAGCTGCGCACGACCGGCAGTTGCGCCCAAGGCCTCTGCCTCGGTCACGTCGCTCCGCCAGGCTTGCGCCGGGCGGGGCTGATCGACGGACCGGCAGCCGTCAGTCGCACTGAGGGGCGTGCGGAGGCCGCTAGGCGACGGTTGGGCGATCTGGATGTCCGGTGCGTGGACGCGGGAGCGCACCGAAGGCGGTGTCACGACGTGGCGGGCGCCCGGCCGCACGATGCGGGTCTCGCCCGGAGCTCCGTGGCGGTGCGCCGACGGTGCCGACATCATCGCTTCGCTCGATGCCGAACTGCCGCCGAACCCTCGATAACTCGATCCAGCGCTGGTTGCGACCGTACGATGCGTCGGTGACCCAGCAGACGAAGCGTCACCGCCGCGCCCGGTGTTGGCGGCGCTGACGGTCCTGGTCGCGGGCTACCCCACGGCCGTAGCTTGTGGACGGTGGACCGACGCCGCTGGCGTCACCGCCGGCCTGATCGCCGCAGCCATTGCCGCCGGGTTGACATGAATAGGACCGTCGGGGATATTCCTAGCGGCATGCCGGCGTACGGGGCGGAGAAGGCGAAGCCTTGGAAATCCACCCGGACACCGGCCTCCGCGTCGTAGGTACGGACGAGGTTTGGACACATGATCAGTCGCACCGTCGATTTCGCCAAACACCACACTCCCAATTCCATGCGTATCGTGGCGCGACGGGCGCAGCTCGAAGCACGCAACGCCAAAGTGCGGCTCACCGTCCCAGTGGACACCCGATGCGAGTATGACAACGTTTATCACTGCACGGTGCGCAAGACGGGCAGCCAGTGGATAAAGGCCCTCTTCAGCGATCCCACGGTGTATCGCTACTCCGGTTTGTTGCCCTACGATCCGCGCTTCTACAAGCGCCGATCCCTGCCTGTCGTCCCGCCCGGGCGCGCGGCCCTGGCCCTCTTCCACTCCTACCCACGCTTCCAGGACATTGCGAAGCCCGGTACCTACCGCGCGTTCTTCGTGATCCGGGACCCGCGCGACATCGTCGTTTCCAGCTACTTCTCCCTTCGGAACTCCCACGCGCCGATGGGCGACATACCGCAGGCGCGGAAGATTCTGCAGGAGAAGCCGATGAAGGAAGGGCTGCTGTTCGTCATCAGTCGCCTCTCCGAGAGATACCTCTTCAAGCAGCTCCGGTCGTGGGCGGTTGCTCCGAGTTCCGAGACCTTCCGCCTGTTCCGGTATGAAGACCTGACCGGCGAGCGTCAGCTCGACGAGGTGGATCAGCTGATGCGGCACTGCGGGATCGCCCTGCCACCATCCGAACTGGAGGCCCTCGTCTCCCGCTACAGCTTCTCGAAGATGCGGAAGGACCGGCAGAGTCCGGGGCGGATCTCCCACTACCGGAAGGGTAAGGCCGGCGATTGGCGAAATCACTTCGATGACGAGATCCATGAGGCCTTCACCGCGGCGACGGGCGATCTCGTGGAGGTTCTTGGCTACCCTGCGCGTGACCGCTCTTCGTGAGCCGGCGCCGATGTGCGCGAGACGCCCTACAAGCGAGGGTCGCTACCAGCGGTCGCCCTTCTTCGGCCAGGTGGCCAACGCCGCCAGGACGGCACATGGAAACAGGCAGCCCAGCAGACAGCACAGCGGCATGGCGACCATCCAGAACAAGCCCTCCACGAGCTGGATGCTAGCGCTCGCTCAATGAGCTGCGGCGCCTACCCGCATGGGTGGTATCGCCGGTGCGGGCGGCGGAACCGTGACGCCCCGGCGCGGATCGTGCGCTTCGCACGCCGGCGTCGGGGCTCGTACGGCTGCGCTACACCGGGCGTCAATCGGACGTGACGTCGACGTGCTTGACGTCCGCCATGTAGCGCGCGGCGGCCGCGGCGGCCTGGTCCGGCGTGCTGCCCGCTTCGCGGGCGTGCATGTACGCGGCGTACCAGTCCCACCAGTCGTGCGGCGGCGCGGCCACCTCGAACGAGCCGTGACGATCGGCTGCCTCGTGCAGCAGCGTCGCGAGCGAGTCGATGTCCATGGTCAACCGTCCTGTTCCCGACCCGGTGGCCGGGTCGTGATCTCCTGTAGCAGCCAGCGTCGGGCGGGGGGCGTACTTCGCTCGGGTGGAGGATGGACGGTTCGTGGAGCTCAGCTCCCACCCTGACCTGGCAGCCATCCTGGCGCAGCTCGGCCTGATGCCCTGACGCCGGTACGGAGGCGGCGCCGCGGGCGCTGACGCCGGCCTCATCCGACGAGGACGAGCGCGTCGCCCTTCCGGCCCTCGACGCCCTCCGCCGTCCGCCTCGGCGCCCGGTTGGCGAAGTGGTCCGTCAGGGCCGAGCGGACCTGCGAGAGCACCGGGAGGTACGGCTCGTGGTCCGGGTCGGCCCGGTCGACGTCGACCGGGTCGAAGCCGGCCCAGCTGACGAAGGCGGTGAAGCTGACGTCGGGCACGGGAATCCGGGCCGGATGGGCCGCCAGCGGGTTGCCCTCCCCGTCGCAGAGCACCAGCTCGGTGCCGAAGCCCGCGCTCCACTCGACAATCTCGAGCGTCGGGTCTCCGGCGGGGTGCGGGCGGTCCAGTGAGATCTCGCGGGTATGCCTGTCCGCCTCGAAGGTCATGGAACGCCTGCCTCGGTTGCTGTCTGGTTTGTCCGGTTTATCAAGCCTCCGTCATCACCCGGTCCAACTCGCCGAGAAGTCCCCGCGTCACTCGTTCGAGGGACACCCCGGGACGCTGTGCGGCGGCCGGATGGTGGCCGGCAGGACCTCGGCGACGGGGGGTCAGCTCCCAGCGTCGGCCGGGAATTGTGGTCGCGGTGCTGCTGGCCGGCGCGGTGCTCGCGGCCGTCCACCACGCCGAGGTGGTCGCCCACAAAGGTGGGGGAGCCGTACGGGTCGCTGGTCCTCGCGGTGGCGGTGACCGTGATCGAGGTCGCCCTGATCGTCACGCGGGAACCTCGGCCTGTCACTGCTGCTCGGCGCGCTGCACCGCGATTTCCTCGCCGGCCGCGAGCCCGACCTCGCGCGGACACGGGCACACCAGGCCGTCAGGGGCGTCGACGAGGCCTGCGCCGAAGGGCTGGACTTCGCCGGCGAAGCCCTCGCCTCCCGCCTTCGCCTCGCTATCAGTGACCTGCTCCAAGCCGCCGGGACCCCGAAGGCGGAGGCGAACATCGAGGCGGGGTTGACCGCCGAGGCCAGCTGATGTGCGGACGCGGCGCTGCCGGCGTCTCGCGCGGTCGCCGGCCATCCGGGCGCGGCGCTGTCAGGGCGTGCGGCGGTCGGCGCGGGCGTGCAGGTAGCGCTGCTGCGCCAGGTTCGTCGACCGTTCCGCCGCCGACAGGTACGCCGCCCGCGCGGCGTCGCGGTCGCCGAGCATCTCCAGCAGGTGTGCGCGGACGGCCGGCAGCCTCGGGTCGTCGCCCAGCCGTCCCTGCGCGGCCAGCGCCTCCACCCGCGACAGCCCCTCCCGAGGGCCGCGGCTCATCGCCACCGCCACCGCGTGGTTCAGCGCCACCACCGGGCTGTCCGACATCCCCGTCAGCACCTCGTACAGGGCCGTGATCTGCGCCCAGTCGGTGTCGGCCGCGCTCGGCGCCTCGTCGTGCAGGGCGGCGATCGCGGCCTGCACCTGGTACGGCCCGACCGGCCCGCGGGGAAGCGCGGCACTGACCAGGGCGACACCCTCGGCGATCTGGTCGGCCCTCCACCGGCTACGGTCCTGCTCCGCCATCGGCACCAGCTCGCCGGCCGGGCCGACCCGCGCGGGCGCCCGCGCGTCGGTCAGCAGCATCAGCGCCAGCAACCCCGCCGCCTCCGGGTCGTCGGGCAGCAGCCGGTGCAGCAGGCGGGCCAGGCGGATCGCCTCGGCGCAGAGGTCGGTGCGCAGCAGAGCCGGCCCGGTCGTGGCCGCGTACCCCTCGTTGAAGATCAGGTAGAGCACGTGGCGGACGGCCGCGAGCAGGGCGTCCCGCTCGGGCCCGGCGGGCATCCGGAACGGCACACCGCTGTCGCGGATGCTCTGCTTCCCACGGCTGATCCGCCGGGTCATCGTGGCCTCCGGCACCAGGAACGCGCGGGCCACCTCGGCGGTGGTCAACCCACCCACCGCGCGCAGCGTCAGCGCGATCTGCGACGCCGGCGACAGCGCGGGATGGCAGCAGAGCAGGAGCAACACCAGCGTGTCGTCGCCGCCGGCGGCATCCGTGTCCGCGGCCGGTGCCAGCCGGTCGGCGGGCAGCACCCACCGCGCCACCGCGTCCTCGCGGCGCCGGCGCGCCTGCTCGCGGCGGAGCAGGTCGGTCAGCCGCCGCGCGGCCACCGTGACCAGCCAGGCCTTCGGATCATCGGGTACGCCGTCGTGCGGCCACCGCTCCGCGGCCGCGATCAGCGCCTCCTGGGTGGCGTCCTCGGCGGTGTCGAAATGACCGAACCGGCGGACCAGCGCGCCGAGGACCTGCGGCGCCAGGCTGCGCAGCAGGCCCTCGACGGGCTCGCCGGTCACCGCGCCCACCTCAACCGTCGAGATCCTCGATGCCCTCGGCGACCGGGCGGACGTCCACGTACTCGCCGGGGGCGTCCGGGTCCACGAACTGGGCGGCGATCTCGATCGCCCGGTCGAGGCTCGCGCAGTCGACCACGGTGAAACCGGCAAGCACCTCCTGCGTCTCCGGGTACGGACCGTCGGTCACCACCGGCACACCGCCGTCGAGCTGGACGCGGCGGGCGTGCGCGGGCGCGACCAGGCCCTGCGCGTCGACCAGCTCACCGGAGGCGACCAGCTTCTCGTGGACCGCCCCCATGTGGGCGTGCATCGCGGCGACCTGCTCGGCCGACATCGGCGGCCTGCCACCCGGCCGGCCGGCCATCGCGTCGTAGTCCTGCTGCGAGCCGTACAGCAGAATCATGTACTTCATGGTGTCTCTCCTCGCCCGACGCCGGTCGGCGCCGCTCACCAGAGACGTCGAAGCCGCCGCCGCCGACCGGACATCGGAGACGGTGGTCGCCGAGGGTACGGCACCACGGCCGCGACCGGTGCCGTCCGGCGCGGGTCGCTGAACCGTCCGGGCGCCCCCGGCGTAGATACCTGCGATCGGCATGACGCGCGTACCGCCGGGGTACAGCACGCCGCATCGCCGACGCCGGGGAGGGCGCAGTGACGACGCGGACGGGACGACGGCGCGGACCCTCGCTGGTGGGCCTGGCGGTGGCCCTGGTGGCCTCGGCCGGCTGCGTGGTGGGCGGAGCGTCCGAACCCGGGGGAGCGCCGCCGCCGGAACGGCCCGCATCGGGTACGCCCGGCGCGCAGTCCACCCGCGCCGACGGTACGACCAGCGTCGAGGAGTTCCAGCAGGACGTCGCCGACGCACGGAGCATCGCCGAACGGTACTGGTCGGCGCAGTTCCGCGCCTCGGGGCAGGCATTCCAACCGATCCGCCGCGTCCTCCCGTACCGCCGCAGCGGCGAAGTGAGCTGCGGTGGGCAGGAGATCCCCCGCAACAACGCGGTCTACTGCTCGGCCAGCGACTACATCGCGTACGACGTCAACTGGTCCTTCGGCGCGTTCCGCCAGATCGGCGACGCGTTCGTGTTCTACCTGCTCGGCCACGAGTACGCCCACGGCATCCAGACCCGCCTCGGCATCCGCTACAACTTCACCATCCAGCAGGAACTGCAGGCCGACTGCATGGCCGGCGCGTTCCTCGGCGACTCCGTACGGTCGGGGACGCTGCGCCTCGACGACGGTGACCTGGAGGAGTTCCGGGAAGGGCTGCTCGCCGTCGGCGACGACCCGAACCAGCCCTGGTTCGCCGAGGATTCCCACGGCACCGCCGAGCAGCGCACCGACGCGTTCTTCCGCGGCTACGAGAAGTCCCTGGACGCCTGCGACCTGACGTAGCGGCGGCACGGTGGGTGACGCCGCGGTGCCGGCCAGCGGCGTAGGTCACTGCAGCCGTGGACCGTCGGCGCCGGCCGGGCGAGGGCTGCAAGGATCAGCGGGTACGCCGACCTGTGAGGAGCCCCCACTGAGCAGCCACCACCCCGCCGCCGTGCTCTTCGACATGGACGGGACGCTGGTCGACAGCGAGAAGCTGTGGGACGTCGCGCTGCGGGAGCTGGCGGCCGAGTACGGCGGGGTCCTGTCCGCGCCGGCCCGCCTGGCGATGGTCGGCACCAGCATGGCCGCGTCGATGAGGATCCTCCACGACGACCTGGGCCAGCCGGAGCGCGACCCGGAGGCGAGCGCCGCGTGGATCAACGCCCGGATCCTGGAGTTGTTCCGCACCGGGCTGCGCTGGCGGCCGGGCGCGCTGGCCCTGCTGGGCGCCGTCCGTACGGCGGGCATCCCCACCGCCCTGGTCACCTCGAGCGGCCGGGCGCTCGTCGAGGTCGCGCTCGACACCCTCGGGCGGGACAGCTTCGACGCCGTGGTGTGCGGTGACGAGGTGGACGCCGCGAAGCCGCACCCGGAGCCCTACCTGACGGCGGCCCGGCTGCTGGACGTGCCGATCGAACGATGTGTGGCGATCGAGGACTCCCCGACCGGCGTCGCCAGTGCCCTCGCCGCCGGCGCGGCGGTGCTCGCGGTGCCGGCGGAGGCGCCGCTGGAGCCGCGCGACGGCGTACACCACCTGGAGAGCCTGACGGCCGCGGACCTGGAACTGCTCGCGGCGCTGCTCGGCGAACCGCCGGCCTGACGCGGCGGCCCGCGCCCGTCCACCGGACCGGACAGCAGGAAGGGCCCCCGCTCCATCGAACAGGCGGAGCAGGGGCCCTTCCTCGGTGTCTCAGTCGTGGGCGATGGCGCCCAGGACGTCGATGCGGGCGGCGCGGATGGCCGGCAGGACGGCGGCGACCACCCCGACGACGGCACCGAGGCCGAGCATCACGCCCATGTCGCCCCACGGCAGCACGAGGTCGGTGATGCCCTCGTCCCGCAGCGCCTCCACCACGGCGGCGCCCAGGCCGGTGCCGACGGCGATGCCGAGCAACGCCCCGAACACCGAGATCACCACCGCCTCCACGGTGATCATCCGCATGGTCTGGGCCCGGCGCAGGCCGATCGCCCGCAGCAGGCCCAGCTCGCGGGTGCGCTCCAGCACCGACAGCGCAAGCGTGTTGACGATGCCCAGCACCGCGATCACGATGGCCAGCGCCAGCAGGATCTGGATCATCCTGAGCAGCCCGTCGAGCTGACCGGTCTGCTGCTCGATGAACGCGTCCCGGTCGGCCACCGACACCTCCGGGCTGTCCGCCAGCAGCATCTCCACCTGCGGGAGCACATCGGCGCTCGCGGTGCCGGGGGAGAGCTGGATGAAGCCCATGATCGGCTGCGGGACGGTGAAGTCCCGCGTCGCCTCGACCGGCAGCGTCACCGGGTCGAGGAACTCGGCGCTCTGGTAGATGCCGCTGACCGTGTACGTCCGCGGTTCGCCCCGGGCCAGTTGGACCGGCACGGTGGACCCGACCGTGAGGTTGCGGGACTTCGCGACGTCCGAGCTGACCAGCATCTGGTCCGGCCCGAGCCGGCTGATGTCGCCGGCGGTGGCCTTGGCCTCGAAGATCGGGCCCAGCGCCGCCACGTCGCTGTTCGCGCCCACCCAGGTGCGCTCGTCGCCGACCTGGGCCATGTCGCCGTACGTGCCGTCGACGAGCGTCACCCCGGGGATCGCCTTGATCTTCTCCAGGACGGTGGGGTCGAAGCTCGGCGGCCGGGGGCCGCTCTGCGCTCCGGCGATCACCAACTCGGCGTTGATCGTGTCCTGGGCCAGCTTGCCGATGCTGCCCTTCGCCGAGTCGAGGATCACCGTGACCCCGGTGACCAGGGCGATGCCGACCATCAGCGCGGCGGCCGTGATCGCGGTGCGGCGCGGGTTGCGTCCGGAGTTCAGCCGGCCCAGCTTGCCCGGCACCGACCAGGAGAACAGCGCGCCGAGCAGGCTCACCACCGGCCGGCTGATCAGCGGCGTCAGCAGCGCCACCCCGATGAAGGCGAACAGCACACCGCCGAGGATGGTGGCGAGGGTGTTGTCGCCGGCGTGCCCACCCAGACCGACGAACAGCAGGGTGGCACCGATCGCGGTGACGGCCGAGCCGGCCACGGTGACCTTGGTGAGCGGCCGGTCCGGTGTCGCCACGTCCTGCATCGCGGCGATCGGCGGGATCCGCGACGCCCGCAGGGCCGGCAGCAGCGCCGCCACCACGGTGATGACCAGACCGACCCCGAACGCGCCGATCACGGCGGCGGCCGGTACGCCGATCCCGGCGAGGGTGAGCCCACCGGCGAGGTTGCCGAACAGGTACGCCAGCAGCGCGCCGATGCCGATGCCGGCGCCCAGGCCGAGCACCGAGGCGATCAGGCCGACCGCCACCGCCTCCAGGACCACCGAACCGATGATCTGCCGGCGACCGGCGCCGATGGCCCGCATCAACGCCAGCTCGCGGGTGCGCTGCGCCACGATGATCGAGAAAGTGTTGAGGATCAGGAACGTGCCGACCAGCAGCGCCACCGCGGCGAAGCCGAGCAGGATCCGGTTGAAGAAGGACAGGCCCTCCTTCAGCCCCGCGGACGCGTCGGCGGACAGCTGCTCACCGGTCTTCACCTCGTAGCCGGCGCCGAGAGCGGTCGCGACGTCGTCGCGCAGCTTCTCGGCCGACACGCCGTCGGCGGCGGTGACCGTGATGTTGGTGAACACGTCCGGCGCGCCGAGCATCAGCCGCTGCGACACCGGCGTCGTGAACATGACCTCGTTGACGCCGCCGATGGAGTCGCGGCCCCCGCTGTAGCCGAAGACGCCGACCAGGGTGAACTCCTGCTTCGGCTGAAGGGTCAGCACGCCGACCCGGTCGCCGACGGACACCCGGGCCGCCTTGGCCAGGGCGGCGTTGACGACGATCTCGTTGTCCGCGCGCGGCTCCCGGCCTTCGCGAAGCTGCACCAGGTCGCTCTCGCCGACCCAGTTCTCACCGAGCTGAGGCGGCCCGAACGAGGCGACGACCTTGCCGTTGCTGCCGATCAGCCGCGCGCCGTCGGCGGCCACGATCCCGGTGGCCTCGTCCACGCCGGGCACCGCCCGGACCCGCTCCACCGCCGAGGCCGGCACCGGCGCCGCCACCTGCTCGCCCTCGAACTCGCTCAGCTCCACCTTCGGCTTCGCGGCGACGTTGACGTCCACCCCCTCGTACGCGTCGGCGAAGACCGCGTCGAAGGACCGGCCGAGGGTGTCGGTGAGCACGAACGCGCCCGAGACGAACATGACGCCGAGCACCACCGCCAACCCGGACAGGATCAGCCGGAGCTTGCGCGCCAGCAGGCTCTTGAGGGTTGCCCGGAACATCAGTTGCCCACCTCGGCCGGGGTGTCCAGCTTCTTCATCGTGTCCAGCACCGTCTCCGCGGTGGGCTCGACCAGCTCGGACACGATCTGCCCGTCGGCGAGGAAGACCACCCGGTCGGCGTACGCGGCGGCCGTCGGGTCGTGGGTGACCATGACGATGGTCTGCCCGTACTCGCGCACCGAGCGGCGCAGGAAGCCCAGCACCTCCGCGCCGGCCCGGGAGTCGAGGTTGCCGGTCGGCTCGTCGGCGAAGATCACGTCGGGCCGGGCGACCAGCGCCCGCGCACACGCCACCCGCTGCTGCTGGCCGCCGGACAGCTGCGCCGGCCGGTGCCCCAGCCGGTCCCGCAGGCCCACCGTGTCGATCACGGTGTCGTACCAGGCCGGGTCCGGCTTGCGGCCGGCGATCGACAGCGGCAGCAGGATGTTCTCCTTGGCGGTCAGCGTCGGCAGCAGGTTGAACTGCTGGAAGATGAACCCGACCTTGTCGCGGCGCAGCTTGGTCAGCCCCGCGTCGCCGAGCCCGGTGACCGTGGTGTCGCCGATCGACACCGTGCCCCGGGTCACCGAGTCCAGCCCCGCCAGGCAGTGCATCAGCGTCGACTTGCCGGAGCCGGACGGGCCCATGATCGCGGTGAACCGGCCCCGCTCGAACTCGCAGCTGACCCCGCGCAGCGCGATCACCTGCGCCTCGCCGCTGCCGTACACCTTCCACACGTCGCTCGCGCGGGCCGCGGCCTGCGCCTGACGGCCTACCGTCGCGGTCACGTCATCTTCCTCTCGTCGTCCGAAACGCACCGCCCCCGCTGGTCCGGCGCGTAACCAATCTTCGGCGCTCTACGCCGCGGGTCCGTCCGACTCCGGGTGGAGCCGTGGCGGATTTCGGGCTGCGGGTGCCCCCGACCGCCACTCAGGGTTGCCCCTGATCCGGTGACCGGTCGAGCCGATTTCCCGGCGGTCGAGACCGATCCTGAACAGTGACGCCGCGTGAGGGTCAACCCCGCCGCGCCGTCGTGGGTCACGGTAGGTGGCGACCGCAACGTCGCCGTCCCGCCGGTGGACCCTCACCGGTACGCCGGTCACCCGCCCCCGGCGGACCGCCCGCTACGCGCGGGGACGAACCAGACCCGACTCGTACGCGAGCACCACCGCCTGCACCCGGTCCCGCAGACCGAGCTTGGTCAGCACGTGACCGACGTGCGTCTTGACGGTGGTCTCGCTGACCGACAGCGCCCGGGCGATCTCCGCGTTCGACAGGCCGCGGGCGACCTGCACCAGAACCTCGCGCTCCCGGTCGGTCAACGTGTCGAGCACCCGCGGCGGGGCCGCCGCCGGGTCGGGCAGCAGACCGGCGAACCGGTCCAGCAGCCGGCCGAGGATCCGCGGGGCGACCGCCGCGTCCCCGGCGGCGACCGCCCGGATCGCCGACACCAGGTCCGCCGCCGGCACATCCTTGGCCAGGAAGCCGCGCGCCCCCGCGCGCAGCGCGCCCACCACGTACTCGTCGAGGTCGAACGTGGTGAGGACCAGCACCCGCACCGGCAGCCGGGACTCGACGATGGCGCGGGTCGCGGACACCCCGTCCAGCCGCGGCATCCGCACGTCCATCAGCACCACGTCGGGCAGCAGCCGGCGGGACAGCTCCACCGCCTCCACGCCGTCGCCGGCCTCGGCGACGACGTCGAAGTCCTCCTCGGCGCCGAGCACCATCCGGAAACCGGTGCGCAGCAGCGGCTGGTCGTCGGCGATCAGGATGCGCACCGGCCGCCGGACCGCGGCCTGCCGCCCCGGGTCGGTGCCGGCGGCGCCGGAGGCCGTCACTCGTCCGCGCCCGGCGGCGCCGGACGGGACCGGGCGTCGCGCAGCGGGTCGGCGGCGGCCGCGGCGGCCGGGAACGGCGGCGGCGTGCCCCCGAAGCTGGGGCACAGCGCCTGGTGGTTGCACCAGTCGCACAGCCGGCTCGGTCGAGGGCGGAAGTCCTGCGCGGCGGTGGCCGCCTCGATCGCCCGCCACAGCGCCACCACCGTGCGCTCGAAGCGCACCAACTCGTCGGCGTCCGGCGCGTAGTCGCAGACCTCGCCGTCGCGCAGGTAGAGCAGGCGCAGCACCCGCGGCACCACCCCGCGGGTGCGCCACAGCACCAGGGCGTAGAACTTCAACTGGAACAGCGCCCGCGCCTCGAACGCCTCCCGCGGCGCGCCACCGGTCTTGTAGTCGACCACCCGCAGCGCGCCGTCCGGCGCCACGTCGAGGCGGTCCAGGTAGCCCCGGATGAGCAGTTCCTCGTCGACGACCGCGGAGATCAGGCTCTCCCGCTCGGCCGGCTCCAGCCGGCGCGGATCCTCCACCGCGAAGTAGCCCTCCAGCAGCGCCGCCGCCGACCGGAGGAACCCCGACCGGGCGGCCTCGTCGCCGTCGGCGAACAGACCGGCCAGCTCCGGCTGCTCGGTGACCAGCCGCTCCCACTGCGGGGCCACGAGGTCGCCGGCGGCGGCCGGAGTGCGCCCGGCCGCCGGCAGGTCGAACAGCCGCTCCAGCACCGCGTGGACCAGCGTGCCCCGCGCCTGCTCCACGCTGGGCCGCTCGGGCAGCCGGTCGATGCTGCGGAACCGGTAGAGCAGCGGGCAGGTCTTGAAATCCGCCGCGCGCGACGGGGACAGCGACGCCCGCACCGTGGCCGGCACCTCCGCCGGGAGCGGGGGCTGCTGCGTCGTCACCGGATCCGCCGTCATGTCCGGAAAGGGTAGGGCACCGGTCCGACACCGCCGCCGTCGCCGCTCCGGCACATGATCCGCGCCGCGTAGCATCGGGCCGGTGGAGCAGAAGACGCGACCGTCCCGCCGGCCGGACGGGCGCCTCGGGCTGACCGTCGGCCGGGTGTTCGGGGTGCCGCTGCACCTCAGCGCGTCGATGGTGCTGCTCGCGCTGGTCGTCACCGTGCTGTACGCGGAGTTCGCCCGCGACCAGCTGCAGCTGTCGCAGGCCGGCGGCTACCTCATCGGCCTCGGTTTCGTCGTCTCCCTGCTCGGCTCGGTGCTGCTGCACGAGCTCGGCCACGCCCTCACCGCCCGGCGGTACGGCATCGGCGTACGCGGAATCACCCTGGAACTGCTCGGCGGCTACACCGAGATGGACCGCGACGCCCCGTCGCCCCGGGTCGACCTGCTGGTGTCCCTGGCGGGGCCGGCCGTCTCCGCCGTGCTCGGCGCGGCCGCCGTCGCCGCCACCCTGGCCCTGCCCGACGGCACCCTGGTCAACCAGCTCGCCTTCCAGCTCGCGGTCAGCAACGTCATCGTCGCGGTGTTCAACATCCTGCCGGGGCTGCCGCTCGACGGCGGCCGGGCGCTGCGGGCCGCCGTGTGGGCGGTCACCCGGGACCGGCACCGGGGCACCGAGGTGGCCGGCTGGGTGGGGCGCGCCGTCGCCGTCGGCACCGCCGCGCTGGTCGCCCTGCTCACCCTCACCCGCCAGCTGGCGCCGCTCGCCCTGCCGTTGATGCTGCTGGTCGCGTTCACCCTGTGGCGGGGCGCCGGGCAGTCCATCCGGGTGGCCCGGGTCAGCCGGCGGTTCCCGCTCATCGACCTGTCCCGGCTGGCCCGGCCCGTCGTCACCGTCCCCACCGGCACGCCCCTCGCCGAGGCGCAGCGCCGCCGCGACGGCACCGACGCGGGCGCCGCGCTGCTCGTCACCGACTCCGCCGGCCGCCCGCTCGCCCTGGTCGACCCGGCCACCGCGGCGGCCGTACCGACGGAACGCCGTCCCTGGGTGGCGGTCGACACGGTCTCCCGCTCGCTGGCCGGCCTGCCGGCCATGCCGGTCGGCCTCGACGGGCACCAGGTGATGGAGACCGTCCAGCAGCACCCGGGCGCACAGTACGTGGTGACCTCAGGCGAAGATGTCGTCGGCATCCTGCACATCGTGGATCTGGCTCAGCTGCTCGAACCTCACCGGAAGATGAACACGTGACCGCAACTCCCTCCGCCGTACCCGCCGACCAGCACACCCCGACGCCGCCCCCGGTCCACCGCGGGCCGTTCCGGCCCGGCGACCGGGTGCAGCTGACCGACCCGAAGGGGCGGATGCACACGGTCACGCTGGAACCGGGCAAGGAGTTCCACACCCACCGCGGCATCCTCAAGCACGACGCCCTGATCGGCCAGCCGGACGGCAGCGTCGTCACCACCGCCGGCGGCGGCACCGCCTTCCTCGCCCTGCGGCCGCTGCTCGCCGA
The DNA here is from genome assembly GCF_040704235.1 of Micromonospora sp. NPDC047707. NCBI lineage: Bacteria > Bacillati > Actinomycetota > Actinomycetes > Micromonosporales > Micromonosporaceae > Micromonospora > Micromonospora sp. NPDC047707. The sequence goes on along the minus strand of NZ_JBEYSU010000006.1, from coordinate 142,271 downwards.
CTACGTGCTGTCCATGCCCCGCGGCGCCCAGGTCATCTACCCGAAGGACTCCGCACAGATCGTCGCCATGGGCGACATCTTCCCCGGCGCCAAGGTGCTGGAGGCGGGCGCCGGTTCCGGCGCGCTCAGCTGCTCCCTGCTGCGCGCCGTCGGGCCCACCGGCGAACTGCACTCGTGGGAGCTGCGCGACGACTTCGCCCAGATCGCCCGGCGCAACGTCGAGGCCTTCTTCAACGGCCCGCACCCGGCCTGGCGGCTGCACGTCGGCGACGTCGCGACCAATCCCGAGACCGGCTTCGACCGGATCATCCTCGACATGCTGACCCCCTGGGAGACCCTCGACATGGTCGAGCGGGCCCTGCTGCCCGGCGGCGTGTTCATCGGGTACGTCGCCACCACCCCGCAGCTGTCCGAGCTGGTGGAGGCGCTGCGCGAGCGCGGCGGCTGGACCGAGCCGCGGGCGTGGGAGTCCCTGGTGCGGGACTGGCACGCCGAGGGCCTGGCGGTCCGCCCCGACCACCGCATGATCGCCCACACCGCGTTCCTGGTGTCCGCGCGTAAGCTCGCCCCCGGGGTCACCGCCCCGCCGCGCCGCCGCAAGCCCAGCAAGGGCACCGAGGCGTACGTCCAGCGCCGCACGGCACTGCGCGAGGCGGAGGCCGCCCGGGCCGCGGCCGCCGCCCAGGCCGCCGGAGCGGAGCCCCGCCAAGCGGAGACGGAGCAGCCGTGACGGCGGCGGCGGGCGGCTGGGAATGACGGAACGGACGCCGGTCGGTGCGGACCGGCGCGAGTGCGGGGAGGCGGTATGAGCCGGCCGGGCTTCGGCGGCGGCGACCTGCCGGCGGTGTTCCCGGACTGGTCGCCGTACCAGGACCTCGAGTCCGCCGCCCGGGCCTACCTGCGCGACCCGGACATCGCCCTCGAAGCGCTCGGCGGGGTGCTCCGCGGCGCCTCCGTGCTCGGGTTCACCCTGGAACGCTTCGTCAACGAGGTCAACGGCGTCTGGCAGGAGGTCGTCGTCTGCGACGGCAGCCGGCTGATCCTCTGGCACGGCGAGGACGTCCCGCCCGGCGAGGGCCCGCCCGGCTCGATGACGTCGTCGCTGCGGGTGGTGCCGGTCTCCTCGGTCACCGAGGTCGGCTGCCGGCGCCGCCTCACCCGCGACGAGGACGGCACGGTGCGCGTCGACAGCATCGACGTCTACCTGCTGCTGACGTCGCTGGACGAGTCGCCGGCCAGCGAGGAGGCGACCGGCGCGCCCCGGCACGACGCACTGCGCTTCGGCAAGACCCTCGACGACGGCGGAGCCGGGCAGATCGCCCGACTGGAGGAGTTCGCCCGGCTGGTCGCCTCGGTGGTCGGCCGGCCGATGCTCTGAGGCGTACCCCTCGGTCTGCGGTGACCCGGACCGGAGCGGACCCGGTCACCGCGGGCGCCGGCGTCAGTCCTCGGCGTCCGGGCCGGCCACCTCGACGCCGTCGCTGCCGCGCACGACGTGGATGCACTCGCCCGGGCACTCCTTCGCGGAGTCGATCACCTCGAGACGCAGGTGCTCCGGCACGTCCACCCGGCCGCCCGGGGCCTGCACCAGCTCACCGTCGGGACCCTTGACGTACGCAAGGCCGTCGATGTCGAACTCGAACACCTCCGGGGCGTACTGCACGCACAGCCCGTCGCCCGTGCACAGGTCCTGATCAACCCAGACCTGCAGCTGGTCGGTCGCGACCTCGGCCACCGGCGCACCCCCCATGTTCTCCCGTCCCACGCCTCGACGGTACCCGAACGCCCGGACCGGCCCCCGTGCCCACCCTTCGCGATCAAGGTTCGGTGACGAGGGCGTTGCGTGGGACCGAATCGGCCTCATAGCGGCTAGTGTTAGGTCAGAACGTTCAAGCCCCCCGGGGAGGTGGGACGTGGCACGCAGCGACGACGCGGACTCGCGCGCCGCACGGTGGGAGAAGGAGGCCCACGATCTCTCCACGCAGGTCGCGTTCCTTCAAGAGGAACTCGCTCTGGTGCGGCGCAAGTTGACCGAAAGCCCCCGACACGTCCGGCAGCTCGAAGAGCGGCTGGCGGCCACCCAGGCTCAGTTGGCGCGGCTGACCGAGAACAACGACCGGCTCGTGAGCACCCTCAAGGAGGCTCGCGCGCAGATCGTGACGCTCAAGGAGGAGATCGACCGCCTCGCCCAGCCGCCGAGTGGCTACGGGGTCTTCCTGGCGCGGCACGACGATGGCACGGTGGACGTGTTCACCGGTGGCCGCAAGCTCCGGGTGGCCGTCTCACCCTCACTCGACGTGGACGAGCTGCGCCGCGGGCAGGAAGTCCTGCTCAACGACGCCCTCAACATCGTCGACGCGTTCGGCTACGAGCGGGTCGGCGAGGTCGTGATGCTCAAGGAGGTGCTCGCCGGCCCCGGCGGCACCGCGGGCGACCGCGCCCTCGTGGTCTCCCACTCCGACGAGGAACGCATCGTGCACCTCGCGGAGACCCTGATCGGCACCTCGATCCGGGCCGGCGACTCGCTCATGATCGAGCCACGCTCGGCGTACGCGTACGAGCGGATCCCGAAGAGCGAGGTCGAGGAGCTGGTCCTGGAGGAGGTGCCCGACGTCGACTACACCGACATCGGCGGCCTCCACGCGCAGATCGAGCAGATCCGCGACGCGGTGGAACTGCCGTTCCTGCACGCCGACCTGTTCCGCGAGCACCAGCTCCGGCCGCCGAAGGGCATCCTGCTCTACGGTCCGCCCGGCTGCGGCAAGACGCTGATCGCCAAGGCGGTGGCCAACTCGCTGGCCAAGAAGATCGCCGAGCGGCGCGGCGAGGAGAAGCACACCAGCTTCTTCCTCAACATCAAGGGCCCGGAGCTGCTCAACAAGTACGTCGGCGAGACCGAGCGGCACATCCGGCTGATCTTCCAGCGGGCCCGGGAGAAGGCCGGCGAGGGCACGCCGGTCATCGTGTTCTTCGACGAGATGGACTCGGTGTTCCGCACCCGCGGCTCCGGTGTCTCCTCGGACGTGGAGAACACCATCGTCCCGCAGCTGCTCAGCGAGATCGACGGCGTCGAGGGCCTGGAGAACGTCATCGTCATCGGCGCCTCCAACCGGGAGGACATGATCGACCCGGCCATCCTGCGCCCCGGCCGGCTCGACGTGAAGATCAAGATCGAGCGGCCGGACGCCGAGGCGGCCAAGGACATCTTCTCCAAGTACATCCTCCCCGGCCTGCCCCTGCACCCGGACGACCTGGCCGAGCACGGCGGCGACCCTCAGGCCACCGTGGCGGCGATGATCGACGCGGTCGTCCTGCGGATGTACTCGGAGACCGAGGAGAACCGCTTCCTCGAGGTCACGTACGCCAACGGCGACAAGGAAGTCCTCTACTTCAAGGACTTCAACTCCGGCGCGATGATCCAGAACATCGTCGACCGGGGCAAGAAGATGGCCATCAAGGAGTTCCTCACCTCCGGTCGCAAGGGCCTGCGCCTGCAGCACCTCCTCGACGCCTGCGTCGACGAGTTCCGCGAGAACGAGGACCTGCCCAACACCACCAACCCCGACGACTGGGCCCGCATCTCCGGCAAGAAGGGCGAGCGGATCGTCTACATCCGCACGCTCGTCTCCGGCGGCAAGGGCGCCGAGGCGGGCCGGTCCATCGAGACCGCCAGCAACACCGGCCAGTACCTCTGACAACGGCACGACGAGGGCCCGGGGCGCGCGAGCATCCCGGGCCCTCAACCGTCACCGGGCGCGCCCACGCCGGACAGCCGCGTCACCATCGGTGGTGGCGCCGACTACGCTCGACTGCGGGACCGGTCGGGCGAGCGAAGCAGGTAGGTCGATGAGCGTAAGACGGATCATGGGCACCGAGGTCGAGTACGGCATCTCCGTGCCCGGCCAGGCCGGGGCCAACCCCATGGTCACCTCCTCCCAGGTGGTCAACGCCTATGGGGCACGCCCGGAACTCAACCGGGGCGGCCGGGCCCGCTGGGACTACGAGGAGGAGTCCCCGCTGCGTGACGCGCGCGGCTTCACCTACTCCGGCGCCGCGTACGACCCCGCCGAGGCCCTCGCCGACGAGGACCTCGGGCTGGCGAACGTGATACTCACCAACGGCGCGCGGCTCTACGTCGACCACGCACACCCCGAGTACTCCACCCCCGAGGTCACCAACCCTCGGGACCTGGTGCGCTGGGACAAGGCCGGCGAGCGGGTGATGGCCGAGGCCGCGCGCCGCGCCGCCACCATCCCCGGCACCCACCCCATCCACCTGTACAAGAACAACACCGACAACAAGGGCGCCAGCTACGGCGCCCACGAGAACTACCTGATGCGGCGGCAGACCCCGTTCGCCGACATCGTCGCGTACCTGACGCCGTTCTTCGTCACCCGGCAGATCTTCGCCGGCGCCGGCCGGGTGGGCATCGGGCAGGACGGCGGGCAGAGCGGCTTCCAGATCTCCCAGCGCGCCGACTTCTTCGAGGTCGAGGTGGGCCTGGAGACCACCCTCAAGCGGCCCATCATCAACACCCGGGACGAGCCGCACGCCGACGCCGACAAGTACCGGCGGCTGCACGTCATCATCGGCGACGCCAACCTGTCGGAGATCTCGACGTACCTGAAGGTCGGCACGACCGCGCTGATCCTCACCATGATCGAGGAGAAGGCGCTCGGCCCCGACCTCGGCATCGCCGACCCGGTCAGCGAACTGCGCGCGGTCAGCCACGACCCGTCGCTCACCCACCTCATGCGACTGCGCGACGGCCGGCGGCTCACCGCCCTCGACGTGCAGTGGGCCTACTACGAGCGGGTGCGTTCCTTCGTGGACGACCGGTACGGCGCCGACGTGGACGAGCAGACCGCCGACGTGCTCGCCCGCTGGGAGAGCGTCCTGGACCGGCTCGGCCGGGACGTCATGCTCTGCGCCGACGAACTCGACTGGGTGGCGAAGCTGCGGCTGCTGGAGGGCTACCGGGAGCGGGAGAAGCTCGGCTGGGGCTCCCACAAGCTGCAACTGGTCGACCTGCAGTATTCGGACGTCCGGCCGGAGAAGGGCCTCTACCACCGGCTGGTCTCCCGCGGCGCCATGAAGACCCTCCTGCCGGAGGAGGAGACGCGGACGGCGATGACCGAGCCGCCGGAGGACACCCGCGCCTACTTCCGGGGCCGTTGCCTCGCCCAGTACGCCTCCGAGGTCGTCGCCGCGAGCTGGGACTCGGTCATCTTCGACGTCGGCCGCGAGTCGCTGGTGCGGGTGCCGATGATGGAGCCGGAACGCGGCACCCGCAAGCACGTCGGCGCGTTGTTCGACCGCTGCGAGAGCGCGAAGGATCTGCTGGAGACCCTGACCGGCGGCTGAGCCGTCACCGCCGTGCTGCCCGAAAGCCCGTCGTGTGCCGCGAGCCGGCGCGCGACGGGCTTTTCGTCGCCTGCGCGAGGTAAGTTTCTCGCAGACGATCGTGGAGGAGGCAGCCATGGCCACTCGTGACAGCGGCGGGCAGTCGCAGACCGGGAAGTCCCGGCAGGGCGAGGAGATCGAGGACGTCGCGACCGAGGCGAACCCGGAGGTCGCCGAGCGGCACGCCGACATCACCGAGGACGTCGACGACCTGCTCGACGAGATCGACTCCGTCCTCGAAGAGAACGCAGAAGAGTTCGTGCGAGGTTACGTACAAAAGGGAGGCCAGTGATCATTTAGGGTAAATCGGACATGCCGCTTCCTTCGGATGATCAGGACGGGCGACGGCGCTGCCGTGACTGCGGGGAATGGAAGCCGCTCGCGGACTTCTGCGCGAGCAGCAAGCGCCCCAGCGGTCGCGGTAGCTACTGCAAGCCGTGCTTCAACCAACGCTCCAAGGCCAGCTATGCCAAGCGGGTGAAGGCGAAGCAGGGCCGAGATGTGAAACAGGCCCGGGAAGTCCCGGAAGGGCATCGCTTCTGCGCGGACTGTGGAACTGTCAAGCCCGTGGTCGACTTCCCCCGCAATCGATCGGACAGCTCGGGCTACGCCACCTACTGCAAGCCCTGTCACAACAGCCGCACCCGGGAGGTCAGGCAGCGGCTGTACGGCGGCAGCCGGGAGTACCACCTGCGGCGCCGCTACGGGGTCGGGCAGAAGGAGTTCGACGAGCTGCTCGCGGAGCAGGGCGGGGTCTGCGCCATCTGCGGCGTGGAAGATCCGCAACACCTGGACCACGATCATCGCACCGGATGGGTGCGCGGGATACTCTGCTTCAACTGCAACGGTGGTCTTGGCCAGTTCCGGGACAGTCCGGAGAGGCTGGCCAGGGCGATCACGTACCTGAGAGGAACCACGTGGCAGCGGGTTTTGATCCATCCGGGCGTCTTCCAGATGTGTTCACCAACGCGGGGACGTCCTCCTTCACAGCGTTCCTGAGCAAGGTGGCCCCCGAGATGCTGCCCGGTCGTCGGCCGCTGCCGCCGGGCATGGCCGCCGACCTGGCGCCGCACGCCACCACCATCGTGGCGATCTCGGCGGTCGGCGGCGTGGTGATGGCCGGCGACCGGCGCGCCACGATGGGCAACCTGATCGCCCAGCGGGACATCGAGAAGGTCCACCCGGCGGACGCGTACTCGCTGGTGGGCATCGCGGGCACCGCCGGCATCGGCATCGAGCTGATGCGACTGTTCCAGGTGGAGCTGGAGCACTACGAGAAGATCGAGGGCGCGATGCTCTCGCTCGACGGCAAGGCCAACCGGCTGGCGTCGATGATCCGCGGCAACCTGGGCGCCGCGATGCAGGGCCTGGCCGTGATCCCGCTGTTCGCGGGCTTCGACCTGGCCGCGACCGACCCGGCGAGGGCGGGCCGGATCTTCAGCTTCGACGTGACCGGCGGCCCGTACGAGGAGACCGGCTACGACGCGATCGGCTCGGGCTCGCTGTTCGCGCGGTCGGCGCTGAAGAAGCGGTTCCGGGCCGGGCTGTCGATCGACGACGCGGTCCGCCTGGCGGTGGAGGCGCTGTACGACGCGGCCGACGACGACACCGCGACCGGCGGCCCGGACCTGACCCGGCGGATCTACCCGGTGGTGATGACCGCGACGGCGGGGGGCACGCACCGGCTCACCGACGCCGAGACGGCGGCGATCGCCGAGAGCGTGGTCTCCGGCCGCATGGAGAACCCGGGCGGCTGAGGCCGTCCCACCCGACAGCAGTCCCCAGCACAGCGCCGTAAGGAGAACCGCCGCCGTGGCCATGCAGTTCTACGCCTCGCCCGAGCAGATCATGCGCGACCGCTCCGAGCTGGCCCGCAAGGGCATCGCCCGGGGGCGCAGCGCGGTGGTCCTGAGTTACGCCGGCGGGGTGCTCTTCGTCGCGGAGAACCTGTCCAGCGCCCTGCACAAGGTCAGCGAGATCTACGACCGGATCGGCTTCGCCGCCGTGGGCCGGTACAACGAGTTCGAGAACCTGCGGCGGGCCGGCGTCCGGATGGCCGACCTGAACGGTCTGAGCTACGACCGGCGGGACGTGACCGGCCGGGCGCTGGCGAACGCGTTCGCGCAGACCCTCGGTGCGATCTTCACGGAGCAGTCGAAGCCGTTCGAGGTGGAGATCTGCGTCGCCGAGGTCGGCACGACGCCGGAGGACGACGAGCTGTACCGGCTGACGTACGACGGCTCGGTCAACGACGAGCCGGGCCGGATGGCGATGGGCGGGCAGGCCGAGGCGATCACCGGCGTGCTGAAGTCGAACCACCGTCCGGACATGTCCCTGGGCGAGGCGGTGAAGGTGGCGGTGCAGGCGCTGGGCAGTGTCGGCGGTGAGGGCGGGGCGTCGCGCACGATCGCGGCCAACCAGCTGGAGGTGGCAGTCCTGGATCGCAGCCGGGTGGGGCGGACCTTCCGGCGGATCACCGGGGCCGCGCTGACCGCCCTGCTCGACGGCGGCAAGGCCGAGGAGCCGTCGGCGCGGCCGGAGACCCCGACGGTGCCGACTGAGGCGGCGCACAAGCCGACCACCTCCGCGGGTTCGGCCGACCTGGAGGGCCAGGAGCCGGAGCGCCCGGAGTCCTGAGCGTCGACGCGGCGGAGCGGCGGCCGGGTACGGCGCGCGCAGCCCGGCCCGGCGCGGTCCGCGCACAACCCGGCTGGCGTCGTCCGCGCGCAGCCCGGCGCGGTCGCGCAGGCCGCGTGTGCTCACGCCTTGACGAGCGGCTCCCACCAGGCCCGGTTGTCCCGGTACCAGTCGATGGTCGCGGCGAGCCCCGCGTCGAAGTCGACGGTGGGCGCCCAGCCGAGCTCGCGGCGGCTGGTGGTGGTGTCGAGTGCGTAGCGCCGGTCGTGGCCCTTGCGGTCGGGCACCGGCGTCACTCGGTCCCAGCCGGCGTCGAACGCGGCGAGCAGCCGCGCGGTGAGGTCGCGGTTGCGGAGTTCGGTGCCGCCGCCGAGGTGGTAGACGCCGCCGGGTCGGCCGGCCTGCTGGGCGCGGACGATGCCGTGGCAGTGGTCGTCGACGTGCAGCCAGTCGCGGACGTTGCCGCCGTCGCCGTACAGCGGCAGCGGGCGGCCGTCGAGGAGGTTGGTGACGAAGAGGGGAATCACCTTCTCCGGGTGCTGGTAGGGGCCGTAGGTGTTGGCGCCGCGGGTGATGACCACGTCGAGGCCGTGGGTGCGGTGGTAGGCGAGGGTGAGCAGGTCGGCGGCGGCCTTGGAGGCGGAGTACGGGGAGCTGGGGTCCAGCGGCGCGGACGGCGGCCAGCAGCCGTGGTCGATGGAGCCGTACACCTCGTCGGTGGAGACGTGCACGAACCGGCGGGTGCCGTGCCGCAGGGCGGCGTCGAGCAGGGTCTGGGTGCCGACGACGTTGGTGGTGACGAAGGGCGCCGCGCCGGTGATGGAGCGGTCCACGTGCGACTCGGCGGCGAGGTGGACGATCACGTCGTGCCCGGCGACGATGTCGTCGACGAGGTCGGGGTCGCGGACGTCGCCGTGGACGACGTGCAGCCGGGGGTCGTCGCGGACCGGGTCGAGGCTGCCGTCGGTGCCGGCGTACGTGAACGAGTCGAGCACGGTGACCCGGTCCGGCGGCAGGGTGGGCTCGGCGCCGTCGAGCAGGCGCCGCACGTACGCCGAGCCGATGAACCCGGCGCCGCCGGTGACGAGGATCCTCACGGTTCGCACCGTACCTCCGGCCGGGGGTGGCCCGGACGGAGCCGACGGACGCGGGCGGGCGCCGCGTGGGACGGGCGTGGCGAGCGCTGCCCATGTGGGGCGTCGGGCGGCTAATGTCTCATCATGGAGCGGCGAATCTTCGGCCTCGAGACCGAGTACGGTGTCACCTGCACCTATCGCGGGCAGCGCCGGCTTTCCCCCGACGAGGTCGCGCGGTACCTGTTCCGGCGGGTGGTGTCGTGGGGCCGGTCGAGCAACGTGTTCCTGCGCAACGGTGCCCGGTTGTACCTGGACGTGGGTTCGCACCCGGAGTACGCGACGCCGGAGTGCGACTCGGTGGTGGACCTGGTCGCGCACGACCGGGCCGGTGAGCGGATCCTGGAGGGGCTGCTCGTCGACGCGGAGAAGCGGCTGCACGACGAGGGCATCGCGGGCGAGATCTACCTGTTCAAGAACAACACCGACTCGGCCGGCAACTCGTACGGCTGCCACGAGAACTACCTGGTGTCGCGGCACGGTGAGTTCGGCCGGCTGGCCGACGTGCTGATCCCGTTCCTGGTGACCCGGCAGTTGATCTGCGGGGCGGGGAAGGTGCTGCAGACGCCGCGCGGGGCGGTGTACTGCCTGTCGCAGCGGGCGGAGCACATCTGGGAGGGTGTGTCCTCGGCGACCACCCGCAGTCGTCCGATCATCAACACGCGGGACGAGCCGCACGCGGACGCGGAGCGTTACCGGCGGCTGCACGTGATCGTCGGCGACTCGAACATGAACGAGGTCACCACGCTGCTTAAGGTCGGCACGGCGGACATCGTGCTGCGGATGATCGAGGCCGGCGTGGTGATGCGGGACCTGACGCTGGAGAACCCGATCCGGGCGATCCGCGAGGTGTCGCACGACATCACCGGGCGGCGGAAGGTGCGGCTGGCCTCCGGCAAGGAGGTCAGCGCGCTGGAGATCCAGCAGGAGTACCTGGCGAAGGCGACGGAGTTCGTGGAGCGGCGCGGCGGCGACCAGACCGCGAAGCGGGTGGTGGAGCTGTGGGGCCGGGTGCTGCGGGCGGTGGAGACCGGTGACCTGGAGCCGGTGGCCCGGGAGATCGACTGGGTGACGAAGCTGCGGCTGATCGAGCGTTACCAGCGCAAGCACGACCTGCCGCTGTCGCACCCGAGGGTGGCGCAGATGGACCTGGCGTACCACGACCTGCGCCGCGGTCGGGGCCTGTACGGTCTGCTGGAGCGGCGGGGCGAGGTGGACCGGGTGGCGACGGACCCGGAGATCTTCGAGGCGAAGGAGACGCCGCCGCAGACGACGCGGGCGCGGCTGCGGGGCGAGTTCATCCGGCACGCCCAGGAGAAGCGGCGGGACTTCACCGTCGACTGGGTGCACCTGAAGCTGAACGACCAGGCGCAGCGCACGGTGCTGTGCAAGGACCCGTTCCGGGCGTACGACGAGCGGGTGGAGCGGCTGATCGCCAGCATGTGACCGGTGGCGGGTCGGTGCGGGACGGTGTCCGTGGTCCCGGGCGGCCCGCCGGGTAGGCTGTCGGCGCCATGATGCCTACCGAACCGGCCGGTCCGGGCTCCGAGAAGCAGAGCTGGGCCGAGCGCCGCCGCCAGAAGATCCGCGAGGAGATCGAACGTAACCGTCGCGGGGAGTACACGGTGCCCACCTGGGTGCTGGCGCTCGCGCTGGCGTTGATCGTGGGTGCCTGGGTGGCGATCGTGGTCTTCGCCTGATTCGTCCTGCGGGCAACGACACTTCACCCGACAGGCGCCGGGCGCTCAGTCCAGCAGACCGGCGGCGTGGCGGCCGGCCGCGGCCGCGGCGAGGAAGTAGGCGCGGTCGGCGTCCAGGCCCCGGCCCATCGTGGACAGCGGCACCGGGCTCGCCCGCAGGGCGGCGTCGAGCCCGTCGACCGGCACCCGGACCACGTCGTGAAGGGCCGTGAGGGGCGCCAGCGCCGCGTCGACCGCGCCGGCCAGCGCCGGGTCGAGGCCGTCGGGCACGATCAGCTCCGCGCGGGCCAGGGCCACCCGGCCGTACGCGGTGAGGCTGTGGTGGGACACGCCGAGGTGCCGGGGTCGGGGGTCGGCGTCGGAGATGCGCAGCGACCCCACCGGCCGCCCGCCCAGCGCGGCGACCGCGTTCACCGCCTCGCCGACGGCGACGCCGGAGAATCCCCAGCGGGTGCCGGTACCGAGGTTGCCCGGACCCTGGGCGACGACCGCCACGTCCGCGCGCAGCACGTGCCGGGCGGCGAGCAGCCCGGTGTGCAGCGTGCTGGCCTCCAGGTCCCCGCCGAACGCCTGCCCGACGCTGACCGTGCCGGCCAGGCGGCCGCGCAGCCCGGCGAGGGTGCGGGAGAACCAGGCCGGCAGCGCGCCACCATCGGTGAGCAGGTACGCCACCCGGGCGTCGGGGGCGTCGGCGTGGATCCCGGCGAGGACCGCCGGTAGGGCGGAGTGCAGGTCGGCGGTGACCACCGGCAGCCCGGCCAGGTCGTCGGCGTCGGCCAGGACCGCCCGGTGCGGCGACGCCTCCTCGTCCACGCCGAGCAGGATCGGCTGCAACGGCGTGTAGCGGGCCTTGACCAGGTGGCCGGCGTCGCGGTTGTCGGCCGGTGCGGGCGGGTCCGGCGGCAGCCGGTCGGGCAGGGCCACGACGAGGGCGTACCCGCCGGTGCCGAGGCCCATCAGCAGCGCCCCGGCGTTGAGCAGCACGCGGTCGCCGACCTGCGGCCGGCCGACCAGGTCGGGGTACGCGAGGGCCCGCATCGCCGTGCCGTCGCCGAGCGCGACGTCCAGCTCGACCGCGCCGGTCCACTCGCGCCGCAGCGCCGTCACGGTTCCCGCCCGCCATCGCACCATGCGGTGGACGCTAGCGGTCACGGCCGGGGTGACCCGTGCCCGGGGTGGCGGTCGGGTCGGTGAAGGCGTCGCGGATCTCGGTCCCGCGCTCCGGTGCCGCCACGCGGTGACCCGGCTGCGGTCACACGTCGGGTGACGACCGTGACGCGCGACGCGTGGGGTACACGTGTTCGGCGTGCCGGCTGCTAGCGTCTACCGCGTGTCGCGGACCCGCACCGAACGCCTGGTCAACCTGGTGATCTGTCTGCTGTCCACGCGACGGTTCCTGACCGCCGCGCAGATCGCCGCGACCGTGCCCGGCTACGAGCACGATCCGCACGACGCGCGTGACCACGAGGCGTTCCAGCGCAAGTTCGAACGGGACAAGGCCGAGCTGCGTGAGCTGGGCGTCCCGCTGGAGACCGGGACGGCCAGCGCGTTCGACGTCGAGCCCGGCTACCGGATCGCCCGGCGGGAGTACGCGCTGCCCGACATCCCCCTCGAACCGGACGAGGCCGCGGCGGTGGGCATCGCCGCGCGGCTCTGGCAGCACGCGGGCCTGGCCGCCGCGGCCTCCTCGGGGCTGGCGAAGCTGCGCGCCGCCGGCGTCGACGTGGACCCGCAGGCCACCCTCGGGCTGGAGCCGATGGTGACGGTCGACCCGGCCTTCGCGCCGCTCACCGCCGCCGCGCGGGACCGCCGCGAGGTGAGCTTCGACTACCGCGTCCCGGACCGCGACGAGCCGTCCCGCCGCCGGCTGCAGCCGTGGGGTGTGGTCTGCTGGCGGGGCCGGTGGTACGTGGTCGGGCACGACCTGGACCGGGCGGCGACCCGCTGCTTCCGTCTCTCCCGGGTGGTGGGAGCGGTGCGGGTGACCGGCCGTCCGGGGGCGTTCGAGCCGCCGGCCCGGGTCGACCTGATCAGTCACGTCGCCCGCTGGTCCGGCCCGGTCGAGCGCACCGGCCGCGCCACGGTCCTCGCCGCCCCCGGCCGGGCCGCCGGGCTGCGCCGCTGGGCGGTCGACACGAGTTCCGGGCCGGACGGTGACCGGCTGGTCCTGCCGTACGCCGACCCGGACTTCCTCGCCAACCAGCTAGTCGGGTACGGGCCGGACGTGCGGGTGCTCGACCCGCCGGAGGTGCGGGAGGCGGTCATCCAGCGGCTGAAGGAGATCGCCGCCCGCCACGACGACCTCGCCGTCGCCGGGGGTGCGCGGTGACCCGGCCCGCCGCCCGCGGCGGCTCCCGCACGTCCGCCGACCGGCTGGCCCGGCTGCTCAACCTCGTTCCGTATCTGCTGGCCCGCCCGGGGATCGCGATCGCCGAGGCGGCCGCCGACCTGGGCGTCACCGAGCGGCAGCTGCGGGAGGACCTGGAGCTGCTCTGGGTGTGCGGGCTGCCCGGGTACGGCCCGGGTGACCTGATCGACATGGCGTTCGACGGCGACCGGGTGACGATCACCTACGACGCGGGGATCGACCGGCCGCTGCGGCTCACCCCGGACGAGGCCCTCGCCCTGGTCGTGGCGCTGCGGATGCTCGCCGAGACGCCGGGCGTGGCCAACCGGGAGGCCGTGGAGCGCGCCCTGGCCAAGATCGAGAACGCGGCGGGTGACCTGGTGGGCGCTCCGGTGGCCGTACGGCTGCCGGCCGACACCCGCAAGGTGGCGGAGCTGCGGGTGGCGGTGGAGAGCGGCCGGGCGCTGCGGATCACCTACTACACCGCCGCGCGGGACGAGACGACCGACCGGGTGGTCGACCCGTTGCGGATGCTGATGGTCGGTGGCCGGGGGTACGTGGAGGCGTGGTGCCGCCGGGCCGAGGGGATGCGCCTGTTCCGGGCCGACCGCATCGACGCGGTGACGCTGCTGGACGAGCCGGCCCGGGTGCCACCGCAGGCGCGCCCGCACGACCTCACCGAGGGCGTGTTCCGGCCCTCGCCGGACCTGCCGCTGGTCACCCTGCGGATCGGCCGCGGCGAGCGGTGGATCACCGAGTACTACCCGTGCGAGCGGGTCGAGGAGGGCGACGGGGACCAGTGGCTGGTGTCGCTGCGGGTCACCGACCTGGCCTGGGCGCGCCGGTTCGTGCTGGGCCTCGGCCCGGACGTCACCGTGGTCGCCCCGGCCGAGCTGGCCACCCAGGTGCACGCGGCGGCGGTCGCGGCCCTCGACGCGTACGCGACGCCACCGCCCCCGCGGGACCCTGCCGACCCGGCGGTGGCCGACCCGGCGGTGGCCGACCCGGCGGTGGCGGCCCCCACCCAGTAGGCTGGCCGCCGTGGTGACGTGGATCGTGGTCGCGCTGGTGCTGGTCCCGCTCGTGCTGTTCGGCCTGGCCGTCCGCCCGGTCGTGGCCCGGCTGCCCCGGCTGCGCCGCGCCGCTCTCGCCCTGCAGCGACGCGCCGGTGAGGCGGAGGCCCTCCAGGAGGCCGCCGAGGCTCTCCAGGCCCGGGCTGAGGCGCTGCAGGAGCGGCTGGACACCACGCAGCGCCGGCTCGCCGTGATCAAGGCGAAGCGCGGCGGCTGATCGATCTTTGTCGCTATCCTGCACGATTGCGCCCTGTTCCGCGCACGGATTGGCACGTTCCGGCGGTTGACGGGACATCGTGGGTTGGTCAAGACTTCACCGGGCCGGGACGATCCCTCACCGCCCGGCGGGTGGCAACGTCCCACGACGCACGTACGATGGGCTGCGGTACCACCCCTGCCCGACACAGAGCGACTGGAGCTTCCCATGGGTGCCCTCAAGCCGTGGCACATCGCCGTACTCGTGGTCGTGCTGATCCTGCTCTTCGGCGCGAAGCGGCTCCCCGACGCGGCCCGTTCGCTGGGCCGTTCGCTGCGGATCATCAAGGCCGAGACCAAGAGCCTGCAGGACGACGACCGCGACCTGGCCGAGAAGGCCGACGCGCAGGCCGGCTACCAGCCGCTGCCGCCGCAGGCGCACCAGGCGCCGCAGGCCCAGTACGGTCAGCAGGCCCAGTACGGTCAGCAGGCGCCCCACCAGGCCCCGCCGCAGCAGCCGGTCGTCGACCCGGTGCAGCGCGTCCGCGACCACTGACCGAAGGCCCCGACCACCGTGGCCTTCGCCCTGCGCAAACGCGGCCCGAGCAAGTTCGAGCGGGCCGCGGACGGCTCGATGACGCTGATCGAGCACATCCGTGAGCTGCGCAACCGGCTGTTCAGGGCGTCGCTGGCGATCCTGGTCGGCTTCGGCTTCGGCGTCTGGCTGGCCAAGCCGGCCCGCAAGCTGCTGGCAGAGCCGTACTGCAGCCTGCCCGGCAGCCGACTTGCCGACGGACGGTGCAACTTCGTTCAGCTCGGTCCGGCCGACCTGTTCCTGCTCGACCTGAAGATCGCGCTGTGGGTCGGGTTGATCGTGGCCGCACCGGTCTGGCTCTACCAGCTGTGGGCGTTCATCGCGCCCGGTCTGCACCGGCACGAGCGGCGCTACGCGTACGTCTTCACCGGGCTGGCGGCGCCGCTGTTCGCCGCCGGGGCGGTGCTGGCGTACTTCGTGACCGCGAAGGGCCTGGAGTTCCTGCTGCAGGTTTCGGGCGACGACATCAACACCACCCTCGACATCACCCGCTACATCTCCTTCGTCACGAACCTGATCCTGCTGTTCGGGGTGGCGTTCGAGTTCCCGCTCATCGTCCTGATGCTCAACTTCGTGGGCATCGCCAGCGCAAAGCGGCTGCTGAGCTGGTGGCGGGTGGCGGTGTTCGTCTTCTTCGCCTTCGCGGCGGTGGTGACTCCCACCCCGGACCCGTTCGGCATGACGGCGCTGGCCATCTGCCTGTGCGCGCTGTACTTCGCCGCGGTCGGCGTCGCGTTCCTCAACGACCGGCGCAAGGGACGCGGCAAGGAGGTCTACGCCGGCATCGGCGACGACGAGGTGTCGCCGCTGGAGTTCGACGCCGCGCCGGTCGAGGCGGGGCAGCGGGTCGAGGCGAGCGCCCCGATCGCCGCGCCGGAGCCGATCACGAAGCCGGCACCGGTCGACCGCCGCTACGACGACATGACCTGACCGCGCCGGCGGCACCGGTGACGACACGAGCCCCCGTCGGGGGCTCGTGTCGTTTTCGTCGGGGAGGGGCCGTGGTGCTCTCGACGTGTGCGCGGTGGGGCCTATAGCGCAGGAGTGCTCCGCCGTCAGCCATCAGTCGGCAATCCGTCACGAGGCATTCGCAAGCCGCCACCGGGTTATCAGGTCACTACGATGTGTCGACGTGCCCGACGAGGGAGGTCACCCACGTGCGTCGTTGGACGTTCCGCCCTCCGTCCGTCACCGCGCGGGCCGCACCCGCACCGCGGCGGCGCGGGCTGCCCGCCACCCGGATTGCCGCGCTGCTGGGTGCCGTCGCCGGGGCCTTCTTCCTGAGCGCGCTGCTCGGCGCCGACCCGGCCACCGCCGGGGACCGGACCGGCGCCACCCCGAACACCATCCCCACGCCGGCCGTCGTCACCCTGCTTGAACGAGCCGTGGACGCGGTCGACCCGCCCGGTCCACCTCCCGCACCGCGCGGAACCGGCAGACCGCCGATGGAGGCCGGCGAAGCGGACCGGGGCCGCGTCCTGACCTCGTCCGGCCGGCGGGGCCGGTCGCCCGGGCGCGCGGGCGTCGCCGGGGCCGACCCCGCGACGGCCACCGACCTTCTCGCCGCCCGGGCGGCCCGGGTGACACGGGGCATGCCCAGGGACCGGGACGACGCGCGCGGCCAGCGCCGGGGGGACGAGCGGAAGCGGGACCGGTCCGGGGCCGGCGCGGTGCCCGTGGCGGCGTCGGCCGTGGTACGGCCGGTGACCACGAAGGCGCGAGCCGTCCGGAAACCCGCGGTCACCGGAGGAACGACCGTCGTCGGACCGCTGGCGCGCACGGCCCGGTCCACGACGGCCGGCGTGCTGACCCGGGTCACCGGGGCGGTCGGCGTCGCCGTTCCGGTTCTCGCCACGAGTCCCGTCCACCCGGGAGAACCCTCGTCGCCTCGCGCCACCGTCCCGGACGCGCCGACTCCTGCCGCCGCGTCGGGTACGGTGCCGCCCGCCCTCCCGGGCCCGGCGCGGCCCGCCGCGGGGACGACCGGACCGGAGGGTGCCGCGCACCGTCCGCCGCGGGTCGCAGGGTCCCCGCTCGCCCCCGCACCGGCCTCGGACGGGGGGACGTGGTGCCCCGAGCCGTCCGGCGAGACGTCCGCCGGGACGGTGCCCCGCCCGGCGGCCCCGCCGCCCGGCGCGCCGACCGCTCCGGACGACGACTGCGCCACCACCACGGACGGCGGCGGCGGGCCGGCGTCCCCGCCGGCTGTCGCCGCGGAGCGCCCGACGCGAGCCGGTCGCGCGCCCGTACGCCCGTCGGTGGCGCCCGGTGACCGGCTCGCGGGAACGGACGCGCGGCCCGGCTGAGTCCCGGCGGACCCCCGCCCGTGCGGTCGTTGCGGCCCTCCGGCCGCTCCGCCCGGTGCGTGGCCGCTCAGGTCCCGTGACCGTCGTGACCGTCGGCGGGTCGCGGGACGGGACCCGGTTCGTCCGCGCGGCTGCCCGAGCGGTCCCGTCAACGGGACCAGCCCGTTGCCGCGCAACCCCGAGATCGGAGCTTGCGTTGATCCGCGTTGTCGTTTCGGAGGCGATGGGCCTGCTGCGCACCGCGCTGTGCGCCGCCCTGTCCAGTGAGGAGGACATCGAGGTCACCGCCGAGGTGACCGACGTGGCGGACCTGCCCGGCGTGGTACGCCGGCACCGGCCCGACGTGGTGCTCGTGGACCTGGCGCCGGACGTACCGGCGCCGGTCGAGGTCGTCGCCGAGATCACCGGGGTGGCACCCGACACGGCGGTGCTGGCCATGGACAGCCGGTGGAGCCCGGCCTCGGTCGGGGACCTGCTGGCGGCCGGCGCGCGGGGCCTGGTGGGCAAGGACACCCCGCTGCCGGCGCTGGTCGGTGCCGTCCGCGAGTTGGCGGCCGGGGGGAAGGTCATCGACGCGGCGGCTGCGGTGACGGCGCTGCATCCACCGTCCAGCCCGCTGACCCGTCGGGAGGTGGAGGTGCTGCGGGCAGCCGCGGAGGGGCTGCCGGTGAAGGAGATGGCTCGCCGGCTCTATCTGGCGCACGGCACGGTGCGCAACCACCTGTCGGCGATCATGCGGAAGACCGGCGCCCGGAACCGCATGGAGGCGGTGTGGCGGGCCCGGCGCGACGGCTGGATGTAGCGGTCCGGTCAGCGGTCCGGGCGGGACTGCCCGGACCGCGGCCCGCACCGTCCGGACGGGACGGTGCGGGCCCGCGTCACCGAGCGGCACCCGGCGGTACGTGTTTGAATGCTGACGGCCCGTGATCGACCAGACCGCGCTCGGGAGGCCCGGTGATCCGAACGCTGCTCGCGCTCGACGGTGCCCTGGTCCGGGGTGCGCTGTCACTCGTGATCGCCGCCGAGGAGGACATCAGCGTGGTGGCGGAGCTGGACCGGGGCGACGACATCTCACCGGCGGTCCACGCGCAGCGCCCCGATGTGGCGGTCGTCGACCTCGACCTCGCCACCGGGGCCGCCACGGTGGGGCAGTGCCCCCTGCTGGTGCTCGCCGACCGCCGCCGCGCGGCCAGCCTGCACCGGGTCCTCGTGCCGGGGCGGACCGTCGGCATCCTCGGCAGCGACGTCGCCCCGCAGCGGGTCGTGGACGGGATCCGGCGGCTGGCCCGGCGGGAGTCCGTCGTCGACGCCGACCTGGTGCTGGCCGCGCTCACCGCGGACAGCCCGCTGACCACCCGGGAGACCGAGATCCTGGACCTCACCGCGGCCGGGGCGCCGGTCGTGGAGGTCGCCCGGGCACTCGGCCTCGCCCCCGGGACCGTACGCAACCACCTCCGGCGGATCACCCGCAAGGCGGGCGCGCGGACCAGGGTGGAGGCGGTGCGGGTGGCCCGCGAGGCCGGCTGGATCTGACGGCGCTGGGGCGGGTCAGACCCGGCCCAGCGCGACGTCGGCTGCGGGCGCCACGTCCTCCCAGTGACCGACCAGTTCCCGGTAGGTGGGCGAGCGCCGCAGCAGGTCGCCGTGGGAGCCCACGAGCGGCCGGTCGCCGTCGAACACCAGCACCCGGCGGGCCCGGGTCGCCGAGCTGATCCGGTGCGCGACGACCACCAGGGTGCCGGGCCGACGGGCGAAGGCGTGTTCGACGGTCGCCTCCAGCGTCGGGTCCAGGTGGCACGTCGCCTCGTCGAGGATCACCAGCGGCGCCGGGGCGAGGTAGGCCCGGACCGCGGCGACGAGCTGCCGTTCCCCGGCGGACAGGGCGCCCGGGTCGATGTGCGCGGCGAGGCCGCCGAGGCGGGTGACCAGGGGACGGGCCCCGAGGGCGTCCACCGCGGCCGCCACGGTCGCCTGGTCCGCCTCCGGGTGGAGGTAACGGAGGTTCCCGGCCAGGGAACCGCTGCGGACGTACGCCTCCTGCGGCACCAGCACCCGCAGCCCGGCCAGCGCGCCGGGCGGCGTGCCGGCGACCGGCACGCCGGCCAGGTGCACCGCGCCGGACTCCGGCGGCACCAGGCCGGCGACCAGGGCGGCCAGGGTGGACTTGCCGGCGCCGCTCGGGCCCACCACCGCCAGGTGCTCGCCCGCGGCCACCGTGAGGCTGAAGTCCGCCAGGACGGGTCGGGCGTGCGGGCCGTACCGGAAGGTCAGGCCGCGTAGCCGGATCGCCGGCGGCGCGGCGGCGTCGACGACGGAGCACGGCGCCGGGTCGGGCCCGGCCGGGGTCCCGCCGGCGGCCGGCGGCGCGGGCGCCGACCGCGGCAGCGGGCAGGTGCGCAGGATGCGGTCCAGGGTGACCGCGTAGCGCAGGCCTCCGCCGCCGACGCCCTGCACCACCGCGTGCAGCGCGGGTTGCAGGCCGGTGGTGACATAGACCAGCGCACCCAGTACGGCGCCGGTGCTCAGCCCCTGCCGCACCAGCCAGGGAGCGGCCAGCACCAGCACCGCCACCGGCAGCCAGCCGCCCAACCCGAGGCTGAGGCTGCGCAGCGCCGCCATCCGGGCCAGCGTCCGTTCCGCCCCGGCCAGCGCGGTCACCCGCCGGTCCACCCCCGCCACGACCCGGTCCTGCGCGCCGCAGGCGACGACGTCGCGGTGACCGGCGAGCGCGGACGCCGCCGACCGGCCGAGTTCCTCGCCGGCGGTCACCTGGGCCCGCTGGTGTGCCACCATCGCCGGCAGCGCCGCCCCGAACACGGCCAGCCCGGCCACCAGCGGCACGGCCACCGCCGCGGCCAGCGGCGGCGCCAGGGCGAGCAGGCCGAGCAGGGCGGCGCCGGCGGTGAACAGGAACCCGCGGACCACCAGCACCAGCCCGCCGAAGGTGTCCCGGACGACCTCCACCTGGTGGGTGAGCCGGGCCACGGCGGCGCTGTCCGGCCGGCCGCCGGCCCGCGTGGCGTCGTGCAGGGCGGCGTCCACCACCCGGGCGGCCAACTCGTCGCGGAACGGCTCCACGACCGCGCCGAGGCTGCGGTACACCCGTCCGGTGGCGGCCGCGCCGACCAGCACCGCCACCGCGAGCCCGCCCAGCCAG
This sequence comes from Micromonospora sp. NPDC047707, assembly GCF_040704235.1. Classification (NCBI taxonomy): domain Bacteria; kingdom Bacillati; phylum Actinomycetota; class Actinomycetes; order Micromonosporales; family Micromonosporaceae; genus Micromonospora; species Micromonospora sp. NPDC047707. The sequence goes on along the minus strand of NZ_JBEYSU010000006.1, from coordinate 121,725 downwards.
GTCAGGCCGGTCGCGAACTGGCCGGCCAGGAAGCCGCGGTCGACGGCGCGGGCCACGAGCAGCCCGCCGAGCAGCGCCGGCAACGACTCGACCACCGACCAGGCGGCGAGCCGGCCCAGCGCCCGGCGTCGGGCGCGCAGCGCCGCCCAGGTCGTCCCCCGCACGCCGGAGCGGCTCACGGGGCGTCCCCGCCGGGTGCGAACACCGCCCGGTAGTCGGGGTCGGCCCACAGCCGCCGGTGCGGTGCCAGCGCACGGAGCCGGCCCCCGTCGAGCCAGGCGACCAGGTCGGCGGCCGCCGCCGTCCGCGCCCGGTGGGTCACCACGAGTCGGGTACGGCCGCCGCCGCCGTCCGCCACCGCCCGGGCGATCCGGTGTTCCGTGGCGGTGTCCAGGCTGGACGTCGCGTCGTCGAGGACGAGCAGCCGTTCGGCGGGGTACGCGCGGGCCAGCCCGAGCCGTTGCGCCTCGCCGCCGGACAGCGGCGCGTCCACCAGCCGGGTGCGGTACCCGTCGGGCAGCCGGGCGACCACGTCGGCGACCTGCGCCGCACGTGCCGCGGCGAGGACCGCCGCCGTGGCCGGGGCGCCGCCGTCGGGCGGTCGCGCCGACGCGCCGGGCAGGGCGAGCCCGATCGCGTCGTGCACCGTCTCGCCGACCAGGGCCGGACGGTCGAAGGCGTGCCCGACGGCCCGGCGCAGCGCGGCCCGGCGCAGCCGGCGCAGCGGCACCCCGTCGAGCAGCACCTCACCGGCGTCCGGGTCGTACAGCCTGCCGGCCACCGCCGCGAGGGTCGACTTGCCGGCGCCGGACGGCCCGACGACGGCCACCATGGCGCCGGCCGGGACGGTCAGGTCCACGCCGTCCAGGACGGGGCGTCCGTCCTCGGTACGCACGCGGACGTCCCGCAGGCGCAGTTCCCCGCGGCCGGGTGGCAGCGGGTCGGGGCCGTCGAGGCGTACCGGGTGGGCCAGCGGCTCGGCGATCCGGCCGGCCGCCGCGCGGCTGCGGACCAGCCGGTGCAGGGTGGCCAGCACCGCACCCAGCCCGGCACCGAGGGCCGCGTACTGCACCGCGGCGACCAGTTGGCCGGGGGTGAGCCACCCGGCGGTGAGCGCGTACCCGCCGGTGGCCACGACGGCCACCTGCAGCAGCGGCCCGACGGCGGCGGTGCGGGCGCTCGCCCTGGCCAGCAGCCGCCAGCCGAGCAGGCCGTACCCGTTCAGTTCGGGTAGGGCGGCCAGCACGCGGGCGCGTTCCCGGTCGACGGTGGCGGCTGCGGCGATGGTGCGGGCGCCGGTGAGCGCCTCCAACAGCCGGCCGGCGATCGCCCCCAGCACCCGCTGGTAGCCGGCGACGGCGGCGGAGGCGTCGGTGACGAAGGCGCGCATGAGGACCGTGAGCAGGGCCAGCCCGGCGAGCAGGGTGACACCGAGCAGCGGTTCGATGAGGGTGAGCGCCACCACGCTGCCGAGCGGGGGCAGGAGCGCGACCACGCCCAGCACCACCGCGGGGCCGGCCTGCCCGGCGTCCGCGGCCTGGGAGACGAGCCGGCCGACCAGGTCGCCCACCGGGTACCGGCGGACGGTGCGTACGTCGGCGGCGAACAGGTGGCGCAGCAGGCGCCGGCGCAGCAGCGCGGTGGCCCGGGCCGTGCCGTACCCGGTGCCGAGGTCCCCGACGGTGTCGGTGACCATCAGGACGGCGACCAGGCCGCAGGCCGCGGCCGGCCACCAGGCGGAGCGGTCTCCGCCGACGGCGGCGTCGACGGCGAGCCCCAGCGCGGCGGGGAGCGCCAGTTCGGCGGCGGCGCCGGTGAGCGCGACCGCCCCGAGCGCGACGGTCCACCCGCCGCCGTCGCGGACGACGCGGCGCAGCAGCCGGTCGGCGCCGGTCGGCGTCGTCCCCATCGGACCCTCCCTTTCGTACGTGCGGCCCTGGACGGGTACGTCTACCCGTCCAGGGCCTCGCGTGTCGACCTGGTCAGTTGCAGGTCGTGACGGACAGCGAGCTGTCGCCGCAGAGCAGCAGGCTCGCCCGGCTACCGCCACCGGTGCGGTCGGCGGGGGCCATCTCCAGGCCCTGGAGGTCGAGGAGCGCCATGTCGTGTCACCTCCTTCCCGTGCTGGTCGGTCGGGTCGGTCACCCTCGTGGTGACGAGGGGGTCTGGGGCACGCCCGTCAGGGGCGTGAGGAACGGCAGGGCCGCCGGTGCGTCGCGCCGCGCGGTGGCCAGCGCCAGCAGCACGCCGGCCGTGCCGGTGCCGAGGTCCATGGACAGGCGCAGCAACTGCTCGCCGGGGAACGCGGTGCCGTCCCGGAACGGCAGGGCGTGCCACGCGAGCCGTTCCACCTGGGCGTCCGTCTCGCGCCGCCGCTGGGGATCGTCGGGGTACGCCGCGAGGTAGGCGACGATGCCGGCTCGGCCGGCGAAGAGGCCCGACTGCGCGTAGAACGGGGACCGGGCGGCGCGGCGCACGCCGGCGCTGGCCTCGGCGAACCGCTCGTCGGCGCGGTGCCGCAGGAACTGGTCGAGCACGAGCCCGATGCCGACGCTGCCCTGCCCGAGGTAGGGCATGGTTCGCCAGCCCTCGTTGACCTCCAGCGCGCCGTCCGGCCGGACCACGCAGCGGCGCAGGTCCTGACGGAGGGCGGTCGCGGCGTGGTCCAGCAGGGCCGGGTCGCCGGTCAGCTCGTGGAGCCGCACCATCAGCAGCGCCGGCCCGGTCCGGCCGCGCAGCAGCCCGGCGTACGGGTGCCGCCCGCCGCTGACGGCCGGCCCGGGATCGTCGGCGAGCCGGTCGACGACCCGCTCGGCGGCCTGCCAGGCCGCGTCGCGCAGCGCCGGCTCGCCGGTGCGGCCGGCCAGTTCGGCGAGGTTGAGCGCGATCCCGGACAGGCCGCTCGCGAGGCTGTGGTCGAGGCCGGTCAGCGGCTCGCGGAGGCAGATGTCGAGCACGTCGAGCGCGTCCTGCCGGCGGCCGAGCAGTTCCAGGGCGTACGCGACGCCGTGCAGCCCGTCGTAGAAGCCGCACCGGGTACCGGGCGCGGGAGCCGTGGCCCGGCGGACCAGCCATCGCTCGTGGTCCGGCCGGCGTCCGGCGCCGCTGACGTGCAGCGCGTAGAGGACCCCGGCCGCGCCATGCGCCAGGTTGAGGCCGCCGCTGCGGAACTGCTCGATGTCGCCGGGGAAGAGTCGGTCGTCGCGGTCCGGTGTCGCGCTGGCGAGGACCGCCCGGGCGAGCCGGTGCCGGTGGGGCGCCTCGACGCCGACGGTGAGGTCCGGTGCGTCGTCGGTGGCGGCGGTGGGCCCGCCGAGGATCTCCGCGACCGCGGCGTCGAGGCGGTCCTTCGGCACCGGGAAGTGCGCGGCGATGACGTCGGCGAGGTGCGCTGCCTTGCCGGGCGCCAGGCGGACGAGTTGGGTCAGCGGCAGGAACAACGCCAGGTGCAGGCAGGCCAGGGCGTACCGGTCGACGGCCGGTCCGGTCCGGTCCCGGGGTGCGGCGAAGCCCTGGTTGCGCAGGCCCGGCCGGCGGTGCCCGTCGATCGGGGCGGCGACCTCGAAGTCGACCAGCGCGATCCGGTCGTCCGGGCGGACCATGACGTTGAACAGGTGCAGGTCGCCGTAGACGAGGCCGCGCTCGTGGATGGCCCGGAGCACCTCCTCGACCTGCCGGTGGACGTCCAGCGCCCACCGGGTGTAGTCGGCGCGGTCGGCGTCCGTGGCGTCGGCGTCGATCAGCGGGAACCGGTCGACCAGGACCTTGTTCAGCGGGCGGCCCTCGATGAACTCCAGGGCGAGGAACCGGTGCTCCCCGAGGGTGAACTCGTCGTGCACCCGGGGCACCTGTGGCAGGTCGGCGAGCCGGCGCAGCGCGTCGGCCTCCCGGGCCAGTCGGGCGACCGCGTCGGTGCCGTCGGCGTCCAGGCCGGCGTGCGGGCGGGCCTCCTTGAGCACCACCTGCGTGTCGGTACGCAGGTCACGGCCGACGTAGAGCCCGCCACCGTTGGAGAAGTGGATGACCTTCTCGATCCGGTACGGCACCTCGTCGGTGCTGGTGGCGTTGCGCGCGGCCAGGTGCGGGCCGAGGAACTCGGGCAGCGTCACCCAGGACGGCACGTGGAAGACGGGGTCCCGGCGGTCGGGGACGAGCGTGCCGGTGTCGTCCTCGATCGCGGGGACCACCTGACCGTCGGGGGAGTGGCAGTATCGGGCGGCGAAGCCGCCGTAGCGCACGTACACCGGGCCGGTGCCGTGGCGCAGGTCGCTGAGGATGTACGGGCCGGTTTCGCCGGCGAGCAGATCGTCGAGTTCCTTGCAGACGAGTTCCAGCTCCGCGTCGTCGCGGGGGTAGACGGTGACGAACTTGCCGCTGGCCGCGCGGGAGGCGTACTTGGAGTTGCGCAGCAGCAGGGTGCGTGGGCCGCGCAGGAACTTGAAGGACAGACCGCGCGGGACGCAGTAGTCCCACACGGTGTCGAGCACCCGCTCGGCGTTGGTCAGGGTCGCCGTCACGTGGATCTTCCAGCCCTGCTGTGGCAGCGTGCCGCCGTCCGGGGCGTAGATCAGCCAGTCGTCCAGCGACTCCGAACGCCAGCCGTCGGGCACGGGCCGTCGGGCCGCGGTGAAGGTGGGCTGCTCGACGGCGCTGCCGAGCGTGTCGTAGAACAGCCGGTCGGCGGCGCAGTAGCTGTCGTAACGATCGTCCACCGTGACCACTCCCTCCGCTGTTCGGCCGATCCCTCGGTTCTGCTGGCGGATATGAGTCTGTCCGTTCGGGGAATGGCGGATCCAGTGCGATCGGTCATGACGATGGATGCGTGCCGCACGGTCGGTCGTGACAAAAGTCAGATGCGCGTGGGACAGCGGCACGTACGCGCCAGTCACCGATCCCGGAAGCGGCGCCGGCCCGGCAGGCGACCCCCGTACGGCGATGCCCGGTCGGCCGGCCGGCCGGCGCGGAGGGCCCGCACCGGCGGGTACGGTGCTCGCCGTGACCGCAGCCGATCACCCATCCGCCGCCGACGGGCCCGTCGCCGTCCTCGCCAACCCCACCGCCGGCCGGGGACGCCACCGGGGGCTGCTGCCCCAGGTGCTGGAGCGGCTCGCGGCCGCCGGGCGGCCGGTGCGGGTGCTGGACGCGCGCAGCGCGGTGCAGGCGCAGGCGGCCTGTCACGAGGCGGTGGGGGAGGGGGCGTCGGCCCTGGTCGCGGTCGGCGGCGACGGCACCGTCCACCTGGCCCTGCAGGCGGTGGCCGGCACGTCCGTGCCGTTCGGCGCGGTGCCGGCGGGAACCGGCAACGACTTCGCCGTCGACACCGGCTTCCCGGCCGACCCGCTCGCGGCGGCCGACCTGATCGCGGCTGCGGTACGCGAGAGGCGGTCCCGCCCGGTCGATCTCGCCCGGATCGCCGCCGCCGACGGCACCCACCGCTGGTACGGGGCGGTGCTGGCGGCGGGCTTCGACGCGATCGTCAACGAGCGGGCCAACCGGATGCGCTGGCCGCGCGGCCCGCGCCGCTACGACCTGGCGATCCTGGTGGAACTGGCCCGGCTGCGGCCCCGCCGCTACACGCTGCGCCTGGACGGGGAGACCCACGAGACCGACGCCGTCCTGGTGGCCGTCGGCAACTGCCCCACGTACGGCGGCGGTATGCGGATCTGTCCCGCCGCCGACCCGACCGACGGGCTGCTCGACGTCGTGGTGGGCGGGCGGTTCGACCGGCGCACCCTCATGCGGGTGAAGCCACGCATCTACGAGGGCACACACGTCGAGCACCCGCTGGTGCGCAGCTACCGGGCGCGGACCGTGGAGGTGGCCGCGGAGGGCATCACCACGTACGCCGACGGCGAGCGGGCGATCGACCTTCCGGTGACCATCACCGCGGTGCCGGGTGCGGTGCGGCTGCTGCGCTGACCCGGACCGCGCCGACACTGGCCGCGATCACCAGGCCGATCGCCAGCACCTCGGCGACGGTCAACGCCTGCCGCAGCACCAGCCAGCCGGCCAGCGCGGCGATGGCCGGACCGAGGCTCATCAGCACGGCGAAGGTCGCGGTGGGCAGCCGGCGCAGGGCGAACAGCTCCATGGTGTACGGCACCACCGAGGAGAGCAGCGCGACCGTCCCGCCCAGCGCCAGCACCACCGGGTCCAGCAGTGCGGCACCGGCGTCGGCCACCCCGATCGGCAGGGTGAGCAGGGCGGCGACGGTCAGCGCCAGGGCCAGGCCGTCGGCGCCCGGGAAGCGGCGCCCGACCCGGGCGCTGAGCACGATGTAGGCCGCCCACATGGCGCCCGCGCCGAGCGCGAGAGCGGCGCCGACCGGGTCGAGCCGGTCGAAGCCGCCCTGGCCGAGCAGCGCCACCCCGGCGAGGGCGAGCAGCGCGCAGGCCCAGCTGGCCGCACGGCGGGCGGTGAACACCGACAGCGCCAGCGGGCCGAGCACCTCCAGGGTCACCGCCGGGCCCAGTGGGATGCGTTCGATGGCCTGGTAGAACAGCGAGTTCATGCCGGCCAGCGCCACACCGAACGCGGCGGCCGCCGCCCAGTCGCCCCGGCCGTGCCCGCGCAGTCGGGGCCGGCACACCGCCAGCAGCAGCACGGCGCCCACGGTCAGCCGCAGCGTCACCGCCCCGGCGACCCCCGAGCGGGGGAAGAGCAGGGCGGCGACGGCCGACCCGAACTGCACCGACAGCGCCCCGCCGAGCACCAGTCCCACCGGGCCGAGGCCGCCGCGCGGCCGGGTGGGGACGTGGCCGGGCGTCGGCCGGTCGGGGAGCAGCGTGTCGGTCACACCTCCGACGCTAGGAGCCGCCGGCGGCGTACGGAAATGCCGGTCCGGGTCTGCTTATGCTTCCAGGTCATGACCGTGGAGCTGCGTCACCTGTGGGCCTTCCTCGCCATCGCCGAGGAGGGCAGCATCACCCGCGCGGCGGTGCGGCTCCGGGTCACCCAGCCCGCGCTGTCCCGCACGCTGCGCCAGCTCGAAAACCACCTCGGCGTACGCCTGGTCGACCGCTCCACCCACCATCTGGAGCTCACGGCCGTGGGCCGGGCGTACCGCGACCGCGCCGCCGCGGCGGTGGCGGGCGTCGACGACGTGCTCGACCCGCTCCACGTCGGCGGCCGGCCGGTCCGGCTCGGGCACGCCTGGTCGGCGCTGGGCGAGCACACCGTCGCCCTGCTGCGCCGGTGGCGGACCGCGCACCCGGAGACACCGCTGGAGCTGCTGCGCATCGACGAGCGCAGCGCCGGCCTGGCCCAGGGCCGGGTCGACGTCGCCGTGCTGCGGCAGCCGGTCGACCTGCCCGGTGTGCGGGCGCTGCGGCTGCTCTCCGAACCGCGGCTCGCCACCGTGCCCGCGGACAGCCCGCTGGCCGGGCGGGCCAGCCTGACCCTGGCCGACCTGGTGGACCAGCCGATCGCGGTGAACGTCGAGACCGGCACCACCACGCTGGAGCTGTGGCCCGCCGGCCACGCTCCCACCGCCGTGGTCCAGGTCGCCAACACCGACGACTGGCTGGCGGCGATCAGCGCCGGCCGGGCCGTGGGAGTGACGACCTCGGCGACCGCCGCCATGTACCCCAGCCCGGCGGTGGCCTACCTGCCGTTGACGGACGCCCCGGAGGTGACCGTCCTGCTGGCCTGGCGCGAGCCGCCCGGCCACCCGGCCGTTCCCGACCTGGTGGCGCTCGCCGGGGAGACCGTGGGCGGGTGAGCGCCCGCCGGGGCCTCGGGCGATGCCGGCCCAGGGGCCAGCGGCCCGGTGCACCGCCGACGTCGACGCGGGCAGCAGCCCGGCTCCGGTCCGGCCGCCGCCGGCGCGGGCCTCAGCCGGGGCCGGCCAGGTCGAGCACCGCGCCGAGGCCGTTGCGGCGGCCGGCGTCGGCGGCCGGGAGCACCAGCACCGCACAGCCGGCGGCCACCGCGCCCGCGTCGGCCGGGGTGTCGCCGACCATCAGGGCGCGCTCCGGGTCGACGCCCAGCATCCCGCACGCCCGCAGGAAGATCCCCGGGTCGGGCTTGCACCGGCCCACCTCGTACGACAGGGCGAACGCGTCCACGAGGTCGGTGAGGTCCCAGGCGTCGAAGAGCGGCCGGATGTCGAACCCGATGTTGCTGACCACGCCCACCCGTACCCCGGCGGCCCGCAGCGCGGCCAGCGTGGGTGCGGTGTCCGGGTACGGCACCCAGCCCTCGGGCACCAGCAGCCGCTCGTAGAGCGCGTCGGCGAGCCCGTCGATGCCCGCGTCGACGGTCGCCGCGAGACCGGTGTACGCGCCACGGTGGGCGTGCGGGTACAGGTCCCGGTCGGCCCACAGCTCGGCCAGCGCGGGCGGCACCCGGGCCGGCAGCGGGCCGCCGGCCCGCCCGGCGGTGAGCAGCCGGTCGGCCAGCGCGGTCGCCCGGACCCGGTCCAGCGTCACCCCGCACGTCGAGGCCGCCGCGGTCACCCAGTCGCGGGCCTCCTCCACCTGGGCGAGGGTGCCGTGGAAGTCGAAGAGCACCCCGTCCAGGGGCCGGCGGGACGCCGCGCGGTCGTCGGCGCTGCCCGGGGCGGGTGTCTGGGCGGGTTCGGTACGGTCCGGCACGCCGTGCACCCTACCCATCGCCCCGGAGGGCCCCGGACCGGACGGCCTTGTCGGGTGTCCGGCGACGGCACGCACTAATCTTGGTCACATGTCGAGCCCCGCCGAGCGGTACGCCGCGGCGCGCCGCCGGGCCGCGCAGGCCACCCAGTTCCCCGCGCTGGGCGAGTTCGCCCTCGACCTGGGGTTCGACCTCGACGACTTCCAACGGGAGGCGTGTCAGGCGCTGGAGCGCGGCAGCGGCGTGCTGGTGTGCGCGCCCACCGGCGCCGGCAAGACCGTGGTGGGCGAGTTCGCCGTCCACCTGGCGCTGCGCGGCGGGCCGGCGGCGTCCGGCGGGGGCGCCGAGGGTCCCGCCCGGCGGAAGTGCTTCTACACCACGCCGATCAAGGCCCTGTCGAACCAGAAGTACCACGACCTGGTCGACCGCTACGGCGCCGAGCAGGTCGGGCTGCTCACCGGCGACAACGCCATCAACGGCGACGCGCCCGTGGTGGTGATGACCACCGAGGTCCTGCGCAACATGCTCTACGCCGGCTCGACCACCCTCGAGGGCCTGGCGTACGTGGTGATGGACGAGGTGCACTACCTCGCCGACCGGTTCCGTGGCGGCGTGTGGGAAGAGGTGATCATCCACCTGCCCGCCTCGGTCACCCTGGTCTCGCTGTCGGCGACGGTGTCCAACGCCGAGGAGTTCGCCGACTGGCTGGTGACCGTACGCGGTGAGACGGCGGTCGTGGTCAGCGAGCACCGGCCGGTGCCGCTGTGGCAGCACATGCTGGTCGGCAAGCGGATGTTCGACCTGTTCCACGACGCCGACGCCGCCCGCAAGCACGACGTGCACCCGGAGCTGCTGCGCTACACCCGGGACACGGTGCGCCGGCTCGAGCTCGGCGAGGGGCGCAGTGCCGGGCCGGGCGGGGGTCGCCGCGGGCCGCGCTGGCGGGGGCCGCTGCGCCCGGACATCGTCGACCGCCTCGACCGGGAGGGCCTGCTCCCGGCCATCCTGTTCATCTTCAGCCGGGCCGGCTGTGACGCCGCCGTGCAGCAGTGCCTCGCCGCCGGGCTGCGGCTCACCAACCCGGAGGAGCGGGCGGAGATCCGGCGGGTGGTCGAGAGCCGGGTCACCGCGATCCCCGGCGAGGACCTGTCGGTGCTCGGCTACTGGGAGTGGCTCGACGGGCTGGAGCGGGGCCTCGCGGCGCACCACGCCGGCATGCTGCCCGCGTTCAAGGAGGTCGTCGAGGAGCTGTTCGTCCGTGGCCTGGTGAAGGCGGTGTTCGCCACCGAGACACTCGCGCTGGGCATCAACATGCCGGCCCGGTGCGTGGTCCTGGAGCGGCTGGTGAAGTACAACGGCGAGGCGCACGTCGACCTCACGCCGGGGGAGTACACGCAGCTCACCGGGCGTGCCGGCCGTCGCGGTATCGACGTGGAGGGGCACGCCGTCGTGGTGTGGTCCCCGGAGACCGACCCCCGGCACGTGGCCGGTCTGGCGTCGACCCGCACGTACCCGCTGCGGTCCAGCTTCCGGCCGTCGTACAACATGGCGGTCAACCTGGTCGGGACGGTCGGCGCGGAGCCGGCGCGGGCGCTGCTCGAGTCGAGCTTCGCCCAGTTCCAGGCGGACCGGTCGGTGGTCGGCCTGGCGCGGCAGGTGCAGCGCAACACCGAGACCATCGAGGCGTACGGCGCGGAGGCGGCCTGCCACCACGGCGACTTCGACGAGTACTTCGCGTTGCGCGTGGCGATCGCCGACCGGGAGCGCGCCCTCGCGCGGCAGGGGCAGACCCAGCGCAAGGCGGCGGCGGTCGCGTCGCTGGAGCGGCTGCGGGTCGGCGACGTGATCCGGGTGCCGTCGGGCCGGCGGGCCGGCCTCGCGGTGGTGCTGGACCCGGCGACCGGCGGCTTCGGCGAGCCGCGCCCGCTGGTGCTCACCCAGGACCGGTGGGCCGGCCGGGTCAGCCCGGGCGACTTCACCACCCCCGCCGAGGTGCTGGCCCGCATCCGCGTCCCGAAGCACTTCAACCACCGCTCGCCGGCCGCGCGGCGGGACCTGGCCGCCGAGGTCAGCGGCACCGGCCTGGATCGGCACGCCGGCCGCCGGGGCGGCCGGTCCCGGCAGGCCACGGGGGACGACGACCGCCTCACCCAGCTCCGCGCCGAGCTGCGGCGGCACCCCTGCCACGCCTGTCCGGACCGGGAGGAACACGCCCGCTGGGCGGAGCGCCGCCGGCGGCTCGAGAAGGACACCGAGGAGCTTCGGCAGCGGGTGGCCGGTCGGACCGGGTCACTCGCCCGCACGTTCGACCGGATCGTCGCGCTGCTCACCGCCCGCGGGTACCTCGCCCCCGACGGGACGGTCACCGACGCGGGCCGGATGCTGGGCCGGATCTGGACGGAGGCCGACCTGCTGGTGGCCGAGTGCCTGCGCCGCGGCGTCTGGGACGGGCTCAGCCCGGCCGAGCTGGCGGCTGCGGTGTCGGTGGTGGTGTTCGAGGCCCGCCGCGACGTCGACGAGCGGGCGTCGCTGCCGCGGGGCGCGGTGGCCGAGGCGGTCGACGCGACGCTGAAGCTGTGGAGCGAGATCGAGGCCGACGAGGCGGCCCGGGGCCTGGCCGTGACGCGGGAACCCGACCTGGGCTTCGCCTGGCCGATCTACCGGTGGGCGCGGGGCGAGGCCCTGGCGAAGGTGCTCGCCAGTGGGCACGAGATCGACGGCGAGATGCCGGCCGGCGACTTCGTCCGCTGGGCCCGGCAGGTGGTGGACCTGCTCGGCCAGCTCGCCGACTCCGGTGGCGCGTCGGCGGAGGTGCGGTCCACCGCCCGGCAGGCCATCGCCGCCGTCAACCGGGGTGTGCTGGCCTACCACGCCACGGCCTGACGGTCACGCCCCGTAGTTGCCTGCCGGCAATCGACGCATCGCTGCGTCACTGCGGCGGCACCGCGCGAAGTGCCCCGTCATCGATGTTGCGGCTGGTGGGACGGTCCCCGATCATGGCTGGAGGCGCTAAGTTACGCGCCGGTATCCGGTCTGGGGGGGGCGACGGGCGTGGCGGAGATCAACCACTTCGAGTACGGGTGGATCACACCCGCCCTGAGTTACGCGCTGTCCGTGCTGGGCTCGTTCCTCGGCCTCGTCTGCGCCGGTCGGATCCGGACGGCGGCCACCGTGGGCCAGCGGGCCTGGTGGGGCACGCTCTCCGCCTTCGCCCTCGGCGGCACGGCGATCTGGACGATGCACTTCATGGCCATGCTCGGCTTCGCGGTCGAGGGCACCCGGATCCGGTACGACGTGCCGATCACCGCGGCAAGCGCCGCCTTCGCCGTGGTGGCCGTCGGCATCGGCCTGGCCATCGCCGGCACCGGGCGGGCGTCCGCGCCACGGATCCTCGCCGGCGGCCTGTTCACCGGCGCGGGTGTCGCGGCGATGCACTACACCGGCATGGCGGCGATGCGGCTCAACGGCCGGCTCGGCTACGACCAGCCGCGTGTCGTTGCCTCGGTCGTCATCGCGGTCGTCGCGGCGACCGTCGCGCTGTGGCTGGCCGTGACGGTGCGTCGCACCCTGGCGGTCATCGCCTCCGCGCTGGTCATGGGCGCCGCCGTGAACGGCATGCACTTCACCGGGATGAGCGCCCTCTCCGTGCACCTGCACGACACCCAGCGCGAGGTCGCCGGCGCGGAGGTGGGGACGCTGCTGGTGCCGATCATCCTGGCCGTGGTCCTCGTGGTGGTCGGCCTGGTGTACGCGCTGCTCGCCGCCCCGACCGACGAGGACCGGGCGGCGACCGCGTACCTGGACGCCCGCCGGGCGCCGCAGGCGGAGTCGGTCGGGGCGGAGCCGGTCGGGGCGGAGTCGACGGTGACGCCCGACCCGGTGGGCCTACGGGCGCGCTCCACGCTGGCCCGGCCGGGCAGCCCGTTCCCGTCCCGCCGGGACCGCGCCCCGCGCTGACCGCCTGGTCGACGCGCCGGCCCATCGACATGCCGGCGCACCGGCATGTCGCCGGCCCGGCGCGACCGGCGACCCGGGGCCCGGCCCGGTCAGCCGGTGCGGGTGGCGAGGGCGTCGACCAGCCGGCGGGCGGAACCGGCCAGATTCCACCGCTCGGCGAGCTCGAGCAGCCGCTGCGGATCGGCGGGCGCGGACGGCAGGTCGGTGGGCAGGTCGGGCAGCGGCACGTCGAGGGCCACCCGGACCACCTTCGGGGCGACGGCCAGGTAGTCCCGGGCGGCGGCGAGCTTCGTCCGCAGCCCCGGCGCGAAGCCGGAGCCGGGGTCGGCCAGGGCGGCGAGGATGCCGTCGATGTCGCCGTACCGGTCGACGAGGCGGGCGGCGGTCTTCTCCCCGACGCCCGGCACGCCGGGCAGCCCGTCGCTGGGGTCGCCGCGCAGGGCGGCGAAGTCGGCGTACCGGGCGGCGGGCACCCCGTAACGGGAGCGCACGGCGGTGTCGTCGCAGTCCTCCAGTTTGGCCACGCCCCGCCCGACGTAGAGCAGCCGGACACCCCGGGCGTCGTCGACCAGCTGGAACAGATCCCGGTCGCCGGAGACCACCTCGACCGGGCCGGGCTGGGTGACCGACAACGTGCCGAGCACGTCGTCGGCCTCGTACCCGGCGGCGCCGACGGTGGTGATGCCCAGGGCGTCGAGCACGTCGAGGATCACCGGCACCTGCGGGGTGAGGGTGTCGGGCACCACCTCGCCGCCCTCCGGCGCGACCCGGTGCGCCTTGTACGACGGCAGCAGCGCCACCCGCCAGTCGGGCCGCCAGTCGTGGTCCATCGCGCAGACCATGCGCCCCGGCCGCCGGGTGCGGATCAGGGACGCCAGCATGTCCAGGAAACCGCGCACGGCGTTCACCGGCTGGCCGTCGGCGGTGGTGGCGGCGGACTCGGGTATGCCGAAGTACGCCCGGAAGTAGAGGCTGGGCGAGTCGACGAGCATGATCGGGGCTGTCACGCCCGACAGCGTGGCACACCGCACCGACGTCCGGGCGGACGCCGGCGTCGGTGGCGGGTCAGCCCCGGTCCCGGTAGAGGGTGTCCCGCCGGGCCACGTACTGCACCCCGTAACTGGCCAGCAGCAGCAGGAGGGCCACCACCACCTCGACCCAGGCGGCGACGCCGTCGGCGATGGTGAGCCCGATGACGAGCAGCACCAGACCGGCGAGGGCGAGGACACCGGACCAGAGCAGCCGCCGCCGGCGCGTCTCGGCGCGGTCGCTGCCTGCCACGGTCGTCACTCCCATCGTCCGGTCACGGTCTGTCCCGAGGCTATCGGCGCCCCGGCACCGGCGTGCCGGAACGCGCCAAGGCCGGAGATTGGGGTCGACGACCTGGCGGCGGCGCAGGCCCACGCGGTCGCCTGCGGCGCGACGGTCGCGCCGTGGCAGCCGCAGGACGACGTCCGGGTCTGCCTGGATCCGGACGGTCCTCCGTTCTGCCTGTGGCTGATGTCGTGATCCCGCGCCGACCCGCCGGCCGCGGCCGGGGCTGAGCCGAACGAGCGTTAAGCTGAGCGGGTGGGAACCGACCAGCTGTACCCGCCGGCCCGGCTGGCCGCCGCGCAGCGCGCCACCGCCGCCGCCGGCCTGGACGCGCTGCTGCTCAGCCCCGGGTCGGACCTGCGCTACCTGACCGGCTACGACGCGCACGCCGGTGAGCGGCTGACCCTGCTGGTGCTGCCCGCCGAGGGGGAGCCGACCCTGATCGTGCCCACCCTGGAACGCCCCGCCGCCGAGGCGTCCCCGGCACCGGCCACCGGCGTGCACATCGTCGACCACGCCGACGGCACCGACCCGTACCCCCTCGTCACGGCCGCCCTCGGCGGGCCGGTCGCCGCGGTCGGCCTGGCCGACCGGATGTGGGCGGAGCAGGTCCTGGCGCTGCGCGCCGCGCTCCCGGACGCGAGCCAGCGGCTCGCCTCCGAGGTGCTCCGCGAGCTGCGCATCCGCAAGTCCCCGGCCGAGGTGGCGGCCCTCGCCGAGGCCGGCGCCGCGATCGACGCGGTGCACGAGCGGATGGGGGAGTGGCTGCGGCCGGGGCGGACGGAGAGCGAGGTGGCCGCCGACATCGCCGCGGCGATCCGGGCGGCCGGGCACGTCACCGTCGACTTCGTCATCGTCGCCGCCGGCCCGAACGGCGCGAGCCCGCACCACGGCACCTCGGACCGGCCGGTCGGCGCGGGCGAGCCGGTGGTGGTGGACATCGGCGGCACGATGCCGTCGGGGTACCGCTCGGACTGCACCCGCACCTACGTCGCCGGCGGGCCCGCCCCGGCGGAGTTCACCGACTACTACGCGGTGCTGCACGCCGCCCAGCGTGCCGCCGTCGCCGCGGTCCGTCCCGGGGTCAGCGCCGAGGCGGTCGACGCCGCCGCCCGCGACCTGATCGCCGGCGCCGGCTACGGCGACGCGTTCCTGCACCGCACCGGCCACGGCATCGGGCTGGACGGCCACGAGGAGCCGTACGTGGTGACCGGTAACGGCCGGGCGCTGGAGCCGGGCATGGCCTTCTCGATCGAACCCGGGATCTACCTCGCCGGGCGGCACGGCGCCCGCATCGAGGACATCGTCGTCTGCACGACGGACGGCGTACGACGGCTCAACACCACCCCCACGGAGCTCACGACGCTATGACTGTCGACCGGATCCTCCCCACCGACGAGGCCCACGACCTGCTGGACCTCGCCACCGAACTCGCCGACCGGGAACTCGCCCCCAGGGCCGCCGGCTTCGAGGAGCGCGCCGAGTTCCCCCGGGAGGTGCTGCGCACCCTCGGCCGGGCCGGCCTGCTGGGCCTGCCCTACCCGGAGGAGTACGGCGGTGCCGCCCAGCCGTACGAGGTGTACCTCCAGGTGCTCGAGATCCTGGCCAGCCGGTGGCTCGCGGTCGCCGAGGCGGTCAGCGTGCACACCCTGTCCTGCTACCCCCTCGCCCAGTTCGGCACCGACGAGCAGCGCAAGCTGCTGCCCGACATGATCGGCGGGGAGCTGCTGGGCGCGTACTGCCTGTCGGAGCCGCAGGGCGGGTCGGACGCCGCCGCCCTGACCACGAAGGCCGTGCGCGACGGCGACGCGTACGTCGTCACCGGCACCAAGGCGTGGATCACGCACGCCCGCGTCGCCGACTTCTACAACATCTTCTGCCGCACCGGCGGTCCCGGGCCGAAGGGCATCTCCTGCCTGCTCGCCGACCGGGCCACGCCCGGCATCCACCCGCAGGCGGCGGAGCGGACGATGGGCCTGCACGCCTCGCCGGTGGCGCAGATCGCCTTCGACGACGCGCGGGTGCCCGCCGACCGGCTGCTCGGCGGGGAGGGGGCGGGCTTCACCATCGCCATGTCCGCGCTGGACTCGGGCCGGCTCGGCATCGCGGCGTGCGCGGTCGGTCTCGCCCAGGCGGCGCTGGACTACGCGGTCGGGTACGCCAAGGAGCGGCAGCAGTTCGGCCGGGCGATCATCGACTTCCAGGGGCTGGGCTTCACGCTCGCCGACCACGCCACCCAGATCTCGGCCGCGCGGGCGCTGATGCTGGCCGCGGCGCGGCTGCGCGACGCCGGCCGGCCGTACTCGATCGAGGCGGCCAAGGCGAAGCTGTTCGCCACGGACGTGGCGATGCGGGTGACCACCGACGCGGTGCAGGTGCTCGGCGGCGCCGGCTACGTCAGCGACCATCCGGTCGAGCGGTACATGCGCGAGGCGAAGGTGCTCCAGATCGTGGAGGGCACCAACCAGATCCAGCGCCTGGTGATCTCCCGCGCGCTGGCGAAGGGCTGACGGTACGCGATGATCGGGCCCGCCGGGTGTGACGGCCGGCGGGCCCGTCGTCGCACCTGCGGGCTTTTCCCGGTAGGTTGCTCGCCGTGGAGGAGATCGACCGGGCCATCGTCGCCGCGCTGACCGCCGACGGGCGGCTGTCGTACACGGACCTGGCGGAGAAGGTGGGCCTGTCGGTGTCCGCCGTGCACCAGCGGGTCCGCCGGTTGGAGCAGCGCGGTGTGATCAAGGGGTACGCCGCCCGCGTCTCTTTCGAGGCGCTGGACCTGCCGTTGACGGCGTTCGTGGCGATCCGCCCGTTCGACCCGTCGCAGCCGGACGACGCGCCGGAGCGGCTGGCCCACCTGCCGGAGATCGACTCCTGCTACTCGGTGGCGGGGGAGGACTTCTACCTGCTGCTGGTGCGGGTGGCCGGCCCGCAGGACCTGGAGCGGGTGCTCCAGGAGATCCGCACGTCGGCGAACGTGACGACCCGTACGACGGTGGTGCTGTCCACGCCGTACGAGAACCGGCCGCCGAAGATCAGTGGCGAGCCGCCGTCTCGGCCGCGGGCCCGGGTGGCGGGGGAGGCGGCTGGTTCCACCGCAGGATGACCTGCCGGCCGTGCTCGTGACCGAGGACGCTGACGGTGGCGGTGTCGAGCCGCAGCCGGCCGCCGGCGACGGGCGGCAGGCCGATCCACCGGGCACCGGCGACGCGCAGGCTGTGGGCGTGGCCGACGAGCGCGACCGGGCCGTGGTCGAGCAGCGGGGTGACCCGCTCGAGGACCCGGTCCAGCCGGGCGGCCACCTGCTCGGGTGACTCGCCGCCGGGGGCGCCGTCGGTCCAGATCGACCAGTCCGGCCGGTCGTCGCGGATCTCGACGGTGGTGCGGCCCTCGTACTCGCCGTAGTGCCACTCGGCGAGGTCCTCGTCGACGCGGGCGTCGGTGAGGCCGGCGAGCTGGGCGGTGCGCAGGGCCCGGGTGCGCGGACTGGTGCGCACCGCGGCGAACCGCCGGCCGGCGAGGAGTTCGCCGAGCGCGCGGGCCTGCCGCTCGCCGTCGGGGGTCAGCGCGAGATCGGTGTACGAGGTGTGCCGGTGGCTGGCGCTCCAGGTCGTCTCGCCGTGCCGGATGAGGAGGATCTCGCCCATTCGTCCAGTCAACCACCCGTTCCGGCAGGTGCGCACCGCGACGCTATCAAACTATCTTCCTAGGATGCCCTACGCGGCGTGCGGCCGATCACGACGACCCGGCATGTCCACGGCGACGGCGGGAACCCGCTACGGAAGGCCGGACTCGACCGAGGGGAGCGGACGATGGGCTTCACCGACAAGGCCAGGAACAAGGTCGACGAGATGACCGGCGTCGCGAAGGAACGCATCGGCGACGCGACGCACAACGAGCGGATGCGTTCCGAGGGCGCCACGCAACAGGACGCCGCGCGGGCCCGGCAGGCGGGCGAGCAGGCCCGGCCGGCGGGTCGCGACATCAAGGAGTGACGACGAGCAGAACCAGGCCGAGCACGACGGCGCGGCCACCCGCTGACGCGGGGCACGACGGACCCCGGGGCGACGTCCCGGGGTCCGTCGTCGTGTCCGAGGTACCCGGACGCCGCCTCACCGTCGGGCGGTAGGGTCGCTGTCCGTGACCGTGGCGCGTTCCCTGGTGTTGTTCGTGCTGGCCGCGTTGGCCGAGATCGGTGGCGCGTGGCTGGTGTGGCAGGGCTGGCGGGAGCACCGGGGCCTGTGGTGGGTGGCGGCGGGGGTGCTGGCGCTGGGCGCGTACGGGTTCGTGGCGACGTTCCAGCCGGACCCGCACTTCGGGCGGATCCTGGCCGCGTACGGGGGCGTGTTCGTGGCGGGTTCGCTGGTGTGGGGGGTGCTGGTGGACGGGTTCCGCCCGGACCGGTGGGACCTGGTGGGCGCGGCGATCTGCCTGGTGGGTGTCGCGGTGATCATGTACGCGCCGCGGGGCTGACCGGCGCGGCGGGGCGGTGCCCGTCGATCCGCAGCATCACGACCATCAGCACGATCACGACGGCCAGGTGCAGGGCGGAGTTGACGACCGCGCCGACCGGGGTGGTGGCCAGGACCAGCGCGGCGGTGGCGAGGCGGCTGCCGGTGCGCCCGACGCCGACGGTGTGGCGGAGGTCGGCGATGGCGGCGAGGAACAGGGCCACGCCGGCGGTGAGCGCGAGCGCGGCCGGCCATCCGGCGGGGGTGTCGGGGTGGGCCACCACGGCGTGCAGGCCGGTGGCGGTGGCGATGATGCCGAGCAGCAGCACGAAGTGGCTGACGATGTGGACGCGGGCGGACATGCGGCTTCGGGCTGCGTCGTCGGCGGTCGAGGGCCGCCTCGCTGGCCGCGGTGTCGGTGAAGTAGGTCCACCAGAGCGTGGCGGGCAGGGCGAGAGCCATCACGACGGCGGCGGCGACGCCGGGGGTGAGGTGGTCGATCGGGGCGCGCGCCCATGCCGATGGCGACGACGGTTTCACCGAGGGCCACGATGACGAGCAGGCCGTGCCGTTCGACGAAGTGGGCGGGGCGGATGTGGAAGCTCGCGGTGAGGACGAAGACGACGTCGAAGAAGACTTCGACGGGGGTGGCGCGTTCGGCGGTGTCGGTGTCCCGGGGTTGCTTCCCAATGGCGTGACGCTAACGGTCGGTGGGGCCTCCGGCGGTGGAAATGGCGTCACCCCCGGGCCGGCGGTGGGCTCGGGGGTGACGGGTGGTGCGGCTCAGTCGTTGCGGTGGGCGTGCCACCAGGCCTGGCCGGCCTCGGGCAGGGCGTCGATCGGGTCGTAGTAGGCGTACCGCTTGTTGAGGGCCTCCAGGTCGGCGGACTCGATGGAGGTGCGGTAGTTCTTGGTCCAGTAGGAGATGCCGCGGTCGCGGTCGTACTCGGTGAGCATGTGGACCCAGCGCTTGCCGACGAAGGGGACGTCGCAGACGATGCGCGGGGTGGCGTAGCCGGGCAGGTAGCCCATGATGTCGTGCTGGAGTTGCTGGGCGTGCCAGACGGGGACCCGCCAGTGTTCGGCGTTGGGGATCATGTCGCACATGTAGAAGTAGTACGGCAGGATGCCCGCCTCGCCCTGGAGGGCGAAGCAGAGGTCGAGCAGGTCGGGGGCGGTGGCGTTGACGCCGCGCATGAGGACGCCCTGGTTGCGGACGTCGCGGACGCCGACGTCGAGGGCGGTCTGGGCGGCCTTGGCGACCAGCGGGGTGAGCGACTGGGCGTGGTTGACGTGGGTGTGGATGGCGAGGTTGACGCCGCGTCGGGCGGCGGTGCGGGCGACCCGTTCGAGGCCCTCGACCACGTCGGGCTGGAGCCAGTGCTGGGGGAGGCCCATGAGGGCCTTGGTGGCGAGGCGGATGTCGCGGACGGTCTCGATGTCGAGGAGCCGCATCAGGTAGGACTCGAGGTTGCGCCACGGCACGTTGGCGACGTCGCCGCCGGAGACGACGACGTCGCGGACGCCGGGGTGGGCCTTGAGGTAGGTGATGTGGGCGTCGTAGCGGTCGACGGGCTTGAGGGTGAGTTTGAGCTTGTCGACGGCGGGGGTGGAGTTGCCGACGAGGTCCATGCGGGTGCAGTGGCCGCAGTACTGCGGGCAGGTGGAGAGCAGTTCGGCGAGGACCTTGGTGGGGTAGCGGTGGGTGAGGCCTTCGGCGACCCACATGTCGTGCTCGTGGAGGCTGTCGCGGCTGGCGTAGGGGTGTGAGGGCCAGTCGGTGCGCCGGTCGGAGGCGACGGGGATCATGTAGCGCCGGATGGGGTCGGCGTAGAGGGCCTCGGTGGTCATGGGCGCGAACGGCACCATGGTGTTGAGCATCTGGGGTGGCACCAGCATGGACATGGTGGCCAGGTTCTTCTGGTCGGTCTCGAGGTCGGCGTAGAAGGTCTCGTCGACGAGGTCGCCGAGGACGGCGCGGAGCTGCTTGATGTTCTTGACGCAGTTGACGCGTTGCCACTGGGCGCTTTCCCACTGGTCGCGGGTGATGTGGCGCCAGCCGGGGAAGCGGGTCCAGTCGGGTTCGACGAGGGGGGCGCGGCGGTATTCGTACGGCTGGCCGGTGGTGGGGGTGGGGGCCGGCGCGTGCTGGGGCGCGGGGATGGCCTCCACCGGGTGGGTCTGGGTCACGGCCCCTCCTCGTGGGTGTGGTGCGGGCGATCAACGGTCCCGTACGCTACTGGAAAATATCCGGTCAACAAACTAGTCTGCCGGAAGTTTTCCCGCTACGCGAGCCCTGTCCGGGGCTTCGAGCGGCCGGACAGGGAGGTCGGCGTGACGTCACCGGTGGGTCTGCACCGCGTTCTGGAGCCGGCGGGGGTGCTGCCGCAGGCGGCGTGGCGGCTCGACGCGAGTCCGCAGATCGCGCCGAACGAGGTGCGGATCCGGGTGCAGCGGCTGAACCTGGACGCCGCGAGCTTCCGGCAGTTGTCGGAGAAGCACGGCGGGGACGGGGAGAAGGTCCGTGCCGAGGTGCTGGAGATCGTGTCGACCCGGGGGAAGATGCAGAACCCGGTGACCGGGTCCGGCGGCATGCTGATCGGCACCGTCGACGAGGTGGGCCGCCGGTCGCCGCTGGGCCTGCGGGCGGGGGACCGGGTGGCGACGCTGGTGTCGCTGACCCTGACGCCGCTGACCGTCACCGACGGGCTGGCCCGGTGGGACGGGCGCAGCGAGCAGGTGCCGTGTGACGGGTACGCGATCCTGTTCGCCCGGTCCATCGCGGCGGTGCTGCCGGCTGATCTGCACCCGGAGCTGTCCCTCGCTGTGCTGGACGTGTGCGGGGCGCCGGCGCTGACCGCGCGCGTGGTGGAGGGGTACGTGGCCGGCCGGGCGCGCGAGGGGGATGCCCGGCCGGTCAGCGTGGCGGTGATCGGTGGTGCCGGTAAGAGCGGGTCGCTGTCGCTCGCGGCGGCGCGGCGGGCCGGCGCCGGCCGTACGGTCGGGGTGGTTCCGGTGGACGCGGAGCGGGACGCGCTGGCGGCGGCCGGGGTGGCGGACGTGGTGGCGGTGGCCGACGCCCGGGATCCGGTGGCGTTGTCGACGGCGGTGACGTCGGCGCTGGCGGCGCCGGCGGACGTGACCGTGGTGTGCGTGGACGTGCCGGGGTGCGAGCACGGGGCGGTCCTGGCGACCGCCGACGGCGGCACGGTGGTGTTCTTCTCGATGGCGACGAGTTTCGCGGCGGCGGCGCTGGGCGCGGAGGGTCTGGCGGCGGACGTGACGATGCTGGTGGGCAACGGGTACGTGCCGGGCCACGCGGAGTTCGCGCTGGATCTGCTGCGTGCCGAGCCGGGGGTGCGCCGGCTGTTCGAGGCGCGGTTGGCGGCAGACTGAGTGCCATGACGAACCCCTCGACTCTGTACCGCGGCGGTGTGCTGCACTGCCCCGCCGACCCGAGCGCGACGGCTCTGCTGGTGTCCGGTGGCCGGATCTCCTGGTTGGGGTCGGACGCGGACGCGCCGTCCGCCGACCGGGTGGTGGACCTGGCCGGGGCGTTGGTGACGCCGGCGTTCGTGGACGCGCACGTGCACGCCACGGACACGGGGCTGGCGTTGTCGGGGCTGGACGTGTCCGCGGTGCGCTCGGCGGCGGAGCTGCTGGAGGCGGTGGCGGCGTTCGCCGCCGGTCTGCCGGTGGACGCGGTGGTGCTGGGGCACGGCTGGGACGAGTCGAGGTGGGCGGTGCCGCGGCCGCCGGACGCCGACGAGGTGGACCGGGCGGCCGGTGGGCGGCGGGTGTACCTGTCGCAGGCGTCGATCCATTCGGCGCTGGTGTCGCGGGCGTTGCTGGCGGCGTGCCCGGAGGTGGTGGCCGCGGCGGGGTACGACGGGTCGGGGTGGCTGCGGCGGGACGCGCACCACGTGGTGCGGGCGGCGGCGTTCGGGTCGGTGACGCGGGCGCAGCGGGTCGCGGCGCAGCGGCGGGCGCTGGAGCACGCGGCGTCGTTGGGCATCGCGGCGGTGCACGAGTGCGGGGGGCCGGAGATCTCCGACGAGGAGGACTTCACCGGTCTGCTGGCGATCTCCGGTGCGGGGGTGCCGGAGGTGTACGGGTACTGGGGTGAGCTGGGCGGCGCGGCGCGGGCGCGGGAGCTGGGTGCGGTGGGCGCCGGTGGGGACCTGTTCGCGGACGGGGCGTTGGGGGCGCGGACGGCGCACGTGTCGGCGGCGTACCGGGACGGTGACGGGTGCGGGCACGGGTACCTGACGGCCGGGCAGGTGCGTGACCACCTGCTGGACTGCGCGGCGCACGGCCTGCAGGGCGGGTTCCACGCGATCGGGGACGCGGCGATCTCGACGGTGCTGGACGGGTTCGCGGCGGCGGCGGAGAAGCTGGGCACGGACCAGGTGCGGGCGGCGCGGCACCGGGTGGAGCACGCGGAGATCATGAGCAAGCGGCTGATCGCCGGGTTCGTGGAGTACGGGGTCGTCGCGTCGATGCAGCCGGCGTTCGACCGGTTGTGGGGTGGGGCGGGCCGCATGTACGAGTCGCGGTTGGGCCTCGCCCGGTCGCTGGAGTCGAACCCGATGGGGGCGATGCACTCGGTGGGGGTGGCGTTGGCGTTCGGGTCGGATTCGCCGGTGACGCCGCTGGACCCGTGGGGGTCGGTGCGGGCGGCGGCGGCGCACCACAACCCGGCGCAGCGGATGAGTGTGCGGGCGGCGTTCGCCGCGCACACCCGTGGCGGGTGGCGGGCGGTGCACCTGGACGCCGAGGGGGTTCTCGCGTTGGGTGCGCCGGCGACGTTCGCGGTGTGGGGCACCCCGGCCGGGGTGGAGCGGGGGCTGCCGGTGTTGCAGTCCGACGACCCGGAGGCGCGCGGCCCGGAGGACCCGACGCCGCTGCCGGTGTGCCGGCGCACGGTGCTGCGCGGTGAGGTGATCTATGAGGAAGGGGCGTCGTGAGTGAGGGAACCGCCGGTCGTGCCGGCGCCGAGCGCGTCGAGGTGACGGCGTGACGTCCAAGCTTGATCTGGATCCGGTGCTGGTGGCGCGGGCGCGGGCCCTGGCGGCCCGCGTCGGTGCGCCGGTGGTGGAGTTGGCGCGCAGCCACACGACGGTGTCGGTGGAGCGGGCGGTGCTGCGGCTGGCCGGGGTGGCCGGCGCCGACCCGGACGGGATCCCGTGGGTGAACCGCCTGGTGGACGCGGTGGTGGCCGACGTGGGTCTGGGGCACGGGGTGGCGGTGCCGGTGTTCGACGCGCTGGCCCGGGAGCAGATCACCGACGTGACGCTGCTGGCGCAGAAGGCCGCCGCCGGGTCGGTGCGGTTCGCGGTGCCGACCGGGAGGGCGGCCACCGCCGCGCGGCGGGCGGCCCGCAGGGCGGTCGCCGCGGGGGTTCGGCAGGTCGACCGGCGGCGGGCCGAGCGGGACCGCCTGGTGAAGCGGTACGGGGATCCGGCGCAGCGGCCGTGGATCTACCTGATCGTGGCGACCGGGGACATCTACGAGGACATCCCGCAGGCGCAGGCCGCCGCGCGGGCGGGCGCGGACGTGATCGCGGTGATCCGGTCCACCGGGCAGTCGCTGCTGGACTACGTGCCCGAGGGCGCGACCCGGGAGGGGTTCGCCGGCACGTACGCGACGCAGGAGAACTTCCGGCTGATGCGGGCGGCGCTGGACGAGTCGTCGAGGGAGCTGGGCCGGTACGTGCGGCTGACGAACTACGCGTCGGGGCTGTGCATGCCGGAGATGGCGACCCTGGCCGGTCTGGAACGCCTCGACATGATGCTCAACGACTCGATGTACGGGATCCTGTTCCGGGACATCAATCCGATCCGGACGTTCGTCGACCAGCGGTTCTCCCGGCAGGTGCACGCCCGGGCGGGGATCATCATCAACACCGGTGAGGACAACTACCTCACCACCGC
Organism: Micromonospora sp. NPDC047707; assembly: GCF_040704235.1. Lineage (NCBI taxonomy): Bacteria > Bacillati > Actinomycetota > Actinomycetes > Micromonosporales > Micromonosporaceae > Micromonospora > Micromonospora sp. NPDC047707. The sequence continues at coordinate 97,481 of NZ_JBEYSU010000006.1, read as the reverse complement.
GGACGCGGTGGACGAGGCGCACACGGTGACGGTGTCGCAGCTGCTCAACGAGTACTTCGCGCACGAGGCCGGGTTGGCGGACTGGCAGTTGGGGCTGGGGCACGCGTTCGAGATCAACCCGGACCTGCCGGAGTCGTTGCGGTTGGAGTTGGCGCACGCGCTGCTGGCACGGGAGCTGTTCCCGGACGCGCCGCTGAAGTGGATGCCGCCGACGAAGCACATGACCGGTGACGTGTTCCGCGGCAACCTGCTCGACGGGTTCTTCAACCTGGTCGGCACCATGACCGGGCAGGGCATCCTGCTGGTCGGCATGATGACCGAGGCGGTGGTGACGCCGTGGTTGTCCGACCGGGACATCGCCCTGCAGAACGTGCGGTACGTGCTGGGCGCGGCGGGCGGGCTGCACGAGGACTTCGTTCCCGCGCCGGGCGGGTTCATCCAGCAGCGCGCCCACCGGGTGCTCGGCGAGGCGGTGGACCTGCTGGAGCGCATCGGTGAGCAGTCGCTGCTGACGGCGATCGCCGAGGGCACGTTCGGGATCATGAAGCGGCCCGCCGACCGGGGCAAGGGCCTCGACGGGGTCGCGCGGCACGAGGCCGACTACTACAACCCGGCCACCGACATCCTGGAGGCGGCGGCGTGAGCGCGGCTGCGGAGAAGAAGGTCGTCCGGCCGTACGGGGACACCACCGGCGACGGCATGGTGCAGGTGTCGTTCACGCTGCCGGTGCCGCACGACAAGCGGGCCGAGGGCGCGGCGGTCCAGCTCGCCGGGAAGATGGGCATCGACCCGGCGATGCTGGTGCACGCCAAGCAGATGGGCGACGGGTTCACGTTCTTCGTCGTGTACGGGCGGGTGAACCACCTGGTGGACCTGTCCGCGGTGCAGGTGGTGGAGCGCGACTACCCGCTGCTGTCCGCGAAGGACGTCAACGCCGTGGTCAAGGGGAAGCTGCGGCGCAAGCTGTCGGTGGTGGGGGCGTGCATCGGCACCGACGCGCACACCGTCGGCATCGACGCGATCCTCAACGTCAAGGGCATCGCGGGGGAGAAGGGCCTGGAGTACTACCGGGAGCTGAAGGTCACCAACCTCGGCGCCCAGGTGAGTGTGCCGGAGCTGGTGGAGGCCGCCCGCGCCGAGCGGGCCGACGCGGTGCTGGTGTCGCAGGTGGTCACGCAGCGCGACGCGCACCTGCACAACACGCGGGAGATGTCGGCGGCGTTCCGGGAGGCCATGCCGGCGGGGAAGCGGCCGCTGCTGATCGTCGGCGGGCCCCGGTTCGACGAGACGATGGCCGGTGAGCTGGGTGTGGACCGGATCTTCGGTCGGGGCACCACCCCGGGCGAGGTGGCGTCCTACCTGGTCCACGCGTTGATCGAGAACAGGATGGTGAAGGCATGAGCGACCCTCGGCTCGGGGTGACGGTGACGCACCGGCGGTACGTGCCCTACTCGCACGCCCACTACGCGGGGAACCTGGTCGACGGGGCGTACGCGCTGGGCCTGTTCGGGGACGTCGCGACGGAGGTGTGCATCCGCACCGACGGCGACGAGGGCCTGTTCGCCTCCTACTCGGACGTGCAGTTCCGGGCGCCGATGCGGGCCGGGGACGTGCTGGAGGTGACGGCCACGGTGACCCGGGTGGGGACCCGCAGCCGCACCATCGACTTCGCGGCGCGGGTGGTGTGCCGGGGCCGCCCCGACCGGGGCGAGTCCGCGGCCGAGGTGTGCGACCCGCCGATCGTGGCGGTCACCGCCACCGGCACCGTGGTCGTCCCCCCGGCGGCGTGAACGTCGCCGTCTGCGCCGACGTCGGCTCCACGTACACGAAGGTGGCGGTGGTCGACCTCGACGGCGGCCGGCTCGTCGCGGCGGCGGCCGCCCCCACCACCGTCACCAGCGACGTGCTGCACGGCCTCGACGCGGCCGTCGCCGCGGCCACCGCCGGCCTGCCCGCCCGCGACGCGCCGTGGTACGTGTGCTCGTCCGCCGGTGGCGGGCTACGGCTGGCGGTCGTCGGGTACGAGCACCTCGTCACCGCGCAGGCGGGCCGGCGGGTCGGCCTGTCCGCCGGGGCGAACGTGGTGCACGTGGCCGCCGGCCGGCTCGGCGCCGCCGACCTGGCGGCGCTGCGGGCCGCCCGGCCCGACGTGGTGCTGCTCGTCGGCGGCACCGACGGCGGCGACGCGGACACCCTCACCCACAACGCGACCCGGCTGGCGAAGGCCCGCTGGCGGGTGCCGGTGGTGCTCGCCGGCAACGTCGACGTCCGCGACGACCTGCACGCCCTGCTCGCCGCCGCGAAGGTGCCGGTCACGGCCGCCGACAACGTGCTGCCCCGCATCGGGGTGCTCGCGCCCGCCGGCGCGCGGGCGGCGATCCGGGAGGTGTTCCTGCGGCACGTCATCGGCGGCAAGCGGCTGTCCCGCGGCCCCCGCTTCCCGCGGCTGGTGCGGGCCGCCACCCCCGACGCGGTGCTCACCGGGGTTGAGGTGCTCGCCGACACCCTCGGCGGGGACCTCGCCGTCGTCGACGTCGGCGGCGCCACCACCGACGTGTACTCGGTGCTCACCCCCGACGAGCGGGAGTCCGGCCCGGCGCGGCAGGTCGCCGGCAGCCTGTGGCGGGCCCGCACCGTCGAGGGTGACCTGGGGATGCGGTGGAGCGCCCCCGGGGTGGTGCGGGCGGCCGTGGAGGAACGGCTCGTCGACCCGGCCGAGGCGGACGGTCTCACCGGCGCCGCCCACGCGCGGGCCGCCGATCCCGGTTTCCTGCCCGGCGACCCGGCCGAGCGGGTGGTCGACGCCCGGATCGCCGCCCTCGCGGCGACGGTGGCCGTCCGCCGCCACGCGCGCGGCGCGGCCACCGGGGAACGCGCCGGCCGGGACCTGCGGGAGGTGAAGCTGCTCGTCGGCTCCGGCGGGGTGTTGCGGCACGCCCCGGCCGCCGACGCCGCCGCCGTGCTGGCCGCGGTGCTCGCCGACCACGCCGGCGGGTGGCCGCTGCCGCGCGCCGCCCGGCCCGTCGTCGACGCCGACTACGTCCTGGCCGCCGCCGGGCTGCTCGCCGCCGACCATCCGGCCGCGGCCCGCGCCCTCGCGCTGCGGGTGCAAGCAGGGGCCCCCTGTTAACGCCTGGCGTTGTACAAGGGGCCCCTGTCAACACCCGGCTGGCCCGGCGGTCAGCTCCGTCCGCCGGGCGGGCCCGTCACAGCGAGCCGCGCCGCCACGGGCCAATGATCGCGAACGTGATGCCGCCGTGGGGGGTGACGCAGATGTTGTCCGGGTTGTTCAGCACCGCCGCGTCGGGGGAGGCGAACAGCACCCGCATCCGCTCGGCCGCCGGGTCGTACTCGAAAACCTGTCCCTGCCCGGCCGGGCCGCCGCTGGTCGACACGATGTAGACGCGCTCGTTGCCGTACCAGGCGCCCTCCAGGCGGCGGAACACCGCCACACCCTGCAGCGCGGGACGTTCCTCGCCCGGCGCGTAGTCCGGGTTGTCGATCGTCACCCACGTCAGGTCCCGGTACTGCGTGCCGGTGCCGTCGGCGTACGTGGAGTACGAGGAGCCGCCGGCGGTGAGGATCACCAGAGCGGGCCGTTGTCGGGGCTGGCGGGCAGCCTGGACAGGGGGGCGGCGCCGGCGGTGCGGATGCGGTGTGAACCTCAGCTGAACGCCACCCCAGCGCCGGGCGACGGGACTCGCCGACACGACACGCCGGTGTGGCCCCCGCGACTCGTCGGGGGTGGGTTGACAGCGCCCCGGGGGGAGCACGTACCGTCTTTGAGTCCTACTACGGGAAGCGGCTGTTGTTCGCTTCGTCCCTTCGTCCGCTGGCCGAGCGACACGAGCATTTCGTCGCGGCGGCCAGGTCCAGCGGGCGGGGGTCGGCGGGGCGGCGCGAACCGGCCGCGGTTACCGGTGTACGGGCAGGATGAGGGGCACGGCCAGTAGACAACGGCCAGGCGGGGGCAGCCAGTCCAGCGCCGGGTCGGTCCGAAGGTCGGCGCGCCGCATCCTCGCCCCACCGGCCGGGAAGGGCCTGGGAGCATCGGGGCGCGGCGCGAGCCGCGCCCCGATTTCGTTTCTCCGGGCAACCGGTCGGCCGGGACGTACGCGACACCCACCGCCACGGACTCCGAGTGGATCACCACGGGCGGGTAGCCTTCGGCCCGTGATCGTGGTGAGGTGCCGGTGACGACCGTGGAGACGACCCAGGAGCAGGCCGCGCAGACGCGTCCCGCGGTGGCGCCGCCCCGCCCGCTGCCGCTGCCGGTGGCCGTGGCGGCGGCGGTCGCCGGGGGAGCGGCGATGCTGGTCGCGTTCCCCCCGTACGGGCTGTGGCCGCTCGCGCCGCTCGGGGTGGCCCTGCTGGCCGCGGCGGCGCACCGACGGCGGTTGCGCGCCGGCGCCGGGCTGGGCTTCCTGACCGGGGTGGCGCTGTTCGCGCCGATGCTCAGCTGGACCAACCTGCACACCGGCTACCTGCCGTGGGTGCTGCTGTCGCTGCTGCAGGCCGGCTACCTGGCGCTGCTCGGCGCGGCCACCGCCTGGGTGTCCCCCCTCGCCGACCGTGTCCGGTGGGCGTGGCCGGCGCTGACCGGGTTGCTGTGGGTGGCGCAGGAGGCGCTGCGCGACCGCACCCCGTTCGGCGGGTTCCCGTGGGGCCGACTGGCGTTCAGCCAGGACGACTCGCCGCTGTTGCGGCTGGCCGCGCTGGGCGGCGCGCCGCTGGTCACCTTCGCGGTCGCGCTGACCGGCGGGTTCCTCGTCGCCGCCGCCTGGTGGTGGCAGGAGCCGCGCCGCCGGCCGGCCGGCGAGCGGCGGTGGGCGCCGGTCGCCGTGGTGGCCGCCGCCGCGCTGGCCGTACCGGCCGGTGGGCTGCTCGTGCCGGTCGGCGCCGCCGGTGGTGGCGACCCGGTGACCGTCGCGATCGTGCAGGGCAACGTGCCCCGGCTCGGGTTGGACTTCAACGCCCAGCGCCAGGCGGTGCTCGACAACCACGTCGACGCCACCGTCGACCTCGCCGCCCAGGTCACCGCCGGCGCCCGGCCCCGCCCCGACCTGGTGGTGTGGCCGGAGAACTCCAGCGACATCGACCCGCTGCGCGACGCCGGCGCCGGCGCCCGGATCCAGGTGGCCGCCGACGCGATCGACGCGCCGATCCTCGTCGGCGCGGTGCTGCGCGGCCCCGGTCCGGGGCAGGTGCGCAACGCGGGGCTGCTGTGGCGGCCCGGCACCGGTCCGGACCTGGAGCAGCTGTACACCAAGCGGCACCCGGTGCCGTTCGCCGAGTACGTGCCCATGCGCGACCTCGCCCGCATGGTCAGCGAGCAGGTCGACCGGGTCCGGTCCGACTTCGTGCCCGGCAGCACGCCCGGCGTGCTGCGGACCGGTCCCGCCGTGCTCGGTGACGTCATCTGCTTCGAGGTCGCCTACGACGAGGTCGTCCGCGACACCGTCACCGCAGGCGCGCAGCTGCTGGTGGTGCAGACCAACAACGCCACCTTCGACGTGGCCGAGGCGCGCCAGCAGTTGGCCATGGTGCGGCTGCGGGCCGTCGAGCACGGCCGGCCGGCGCTGATGGCCTCCACGGTCGGGGTGTCCGGGTTCGTCTCCCCGGACGGGCGGGTAAGCGACGCCACCGGGTTCAACACCCGCGCGGTCGTGGTGCGCGAGCTGCGCCTCGCGGACGGGCGCACGCCGGCCACCCGGGTCGGGCTGTGGCCGGAGGTGGCGCTGACCGCCCTGGCGGTGGCGGCCCTCGCGGTCGCCGGGGTACGGCGCCGGCGGGAGCGCGCCGCGGGCGACTGACGCCCCGGGCCGGCTGACGCCCACGGTGGTGGCCGGGGCGGCGGCCGGCATCCCGGCGGAGGGGGAATGCGACGGTGGGCGACGAGACCGGTCACCCCGGGGTGGGGCGGGTGCTCGTGGTGATCCCGACCTACAACGAGGTGGACAACCTTCGTCAGGTCGTGCGGCGGGTGCGCCGGGTGGAGCCGGCGGTGGACGTCCTCGTCGCCGACGACGACAGCCCCGACGGCACCGGGGCGGTCGCCGACGCCCTCGCCGGCACCGACCCGCGGGTGCACGTCCTGCACCGGCGGGGCAAACGCGGCCTCGGCGCGGCGTACCTGGCGGGTTTCGCGTGGGCCCGCGAACGCGGCTACGACGCCGTGGTGGAGATGGACGCCGACGGTTCCCACGCCCCGGAGGACCTGCCGGCGCTGCTGGCCGCCGCCCGCGACGCCGACGTGGTGATCGGGTCGCGGTGGGCCCGCGGGGCGCGGGTGCTCAACTGGCCGCTGCGGCGGCTGCTGCTGTCGCGCGGCGGCAACCTGTACGCGCGGCTGGCCCTGGGCGTGCCGGTGTCGGACGCCACCGGCGGGTACCGGGTGTACCGGCTCAGCGCCCTGGACGCCATCGACCTGGGGTCGGTGTGTTCGCAGGGGTACTCGTTCCAGGTGGAGCTGGCCCGCCTCGCCCACCGGGCCGGTGTCCGCATCGTGGAGGTGCCGATCACGTTCGCCGAGCGGGAACACGGCAGCAGCAAGATGAGCCCGCGGATCGTGGCGGAGGCGCTGTGGCGGGTCACCCGGTGGGCGGTGGCCGACCGGCGGCAGGCCGTACGCCGGGGGCTGCACGGCACCCCCACCGGCCAGGTGCGGTGGCCGTAGCGGGCCGGGGCGGCGGTCGCCGGGTCCGTGGCGTGCGTGTCATGCTGGATGGGCGTGGACGACGCCCCCGGGGCCGGGCGACAGCCGGCGGAGACCGACATGGGGTGCCGCTACCGAGCGGGTGAGGTGAGATGCGCCGAGGACTGAGGTTCGTCCCGTTGGCCCTGTTGCTGGCGGTCGTCGCGGAGCTGGCGGTGTTCGTGGCCGTCGGGCGGGCCGTCGGGTTCGGAGTGGCGGTGCTGGCGGTGTTCGCCGCGTCGCTGCTGGGGTTGGTGCTGCTGCGCCGCGAGGGCATGCGCGCCTGGCGGGGCTTCCGGTCCGCCGCGCAGGCCGCGCAGCCACCGGGCCGGCAGGTCACCGACGGGCTCGTCGGCCTGGCCGGTGCGCTGCTGCTGGCCACGCCGGGCCTGCTCAGCGGCGCGCTGGGCCTGCTGCTGCTGGTGCCGCCGGTGCGGCGGCTGGCCCGGTCCGGGGTGCAACGCGCCACGGAGCGCCGGGTGTCGTCGCTGGTCGCCGGTGACCTGTTCGGCCCGCGCCGGGTCCGGGTCCACCGTGGTACGCCGCAGCCGCCGCCCACCGCCGAGCCGACCGTGGTCGACGGCGGGCGGGCCATCGAGGGGGAGATCGTCGAGCCCCGCCAGGGCTGACCGCACACGAAACGGCGCCCCCGGGGGATTCCTCCCCGGGGGCGCCGTGTGTCCGGTGTCGCTCAGGCGCGACCGCGGCGGGTGCGGACCTCCTGCAGCCGCTCCGCGAGGATGTCCTCCAGCTCGGCGATCGACCGCCGCTCCAGCAGCATGTCCCAGTGGGTACGCGGCGGCTTGGCCTTCTTCTGCTCCGGCTCGCTGCCGTCGACCAGGCGGGCGACGCTGCCGTCGAACTTGCACTCCCAGGTCGTGGGGACCTCGGCGTCGACGGCGAACGGCACCTCGAACTGGTGGCCCTTGGCGCACAGGTACTCGCGGGTCTGACGCGGCGCGAGCTCCGTGTTGCGGTCGGACTCGTAGCTGACCGCCCCGAGGCGGCTACCGCGCAGCATGCGCTCGCCCATGATCGTCTTCCCCTCGTTCGTGGTGCTGTCTTCTTGTGTAACGGTTCGTGTCCGCCGGGCCATTCCCGCCCGCGGCGCGGTGCCGGATCGCAGGCGGGCCGGTCCAAGGGTAGCCGGCCATGACGACCGCCCGGCGGGGTCGTCCCCGGCCGGGCCGAAACGGTGGAGTGTTTCCGCTGTCGACGGGGATGTTAGCCGCCCCAGCGACTGCGGAGGATGTCATGGCCCGTGACGCGCCGGTCGCCGCCCGACCACCCGCCGGGCGGACCTTCTCCGGTCACCCGCCGGCCCTGGCCACGCTGTTGCTCACCGAGATGTGGGAGCGGTTCAGCTTCTACGGCATGCGTGCCATCCTCGTGCTCTACCTGACCGCGTCGCTCGCCGACGAGGGGCAGGGCACGGGGGAGTCCACCGCCGCCCGGTCAGCGGGTCGGGGTGGGCGGCAGCGGCAGCGGCAACCCGGGCAGCCCGTCGATGCTGGTCGCCACGTGCTCCTTGCCGGTGAAGTAGGCGTCCAGTGAGGCGTCGTCCTCCCGGGCGAACCGCCGCGCGTGCAGATCCCGGTCGGCGTCGTAGGTCATGAACGGCACCGCGTACCCGCAGGTGTCCCGGATCAGCTCCGCCCGCACCACGATGATCGCCCGCAGCCCGTGCAGCGTGGTGTCGATGTCCGGGAAGTGGCCGATCAGGTCCCGCCACCGCGGGTCGTCGCGGAACACCGGCTCGCCCCGCCCGTGCACCCGCACGATGGTCGGCGGGCCGGTGAACGCGCACCACATCAGCGTGATCCGGCCGTTCTCCCGCAGGTGGGCGACGGTCTCGGCGTTGCTGCCGGCGAAGTCCAGGTACGCCACCGTGCGCTCGTCCAGGACGGCCCACGAGCCGCGCAGCCCCTTCGGGGACAGGTTCACCGTGCCGTCGGCGGCCAGCGGCGCGGTCGCCGTGAAGAACATCGGCTGGTCCTCGATGAACGTCCGCAGCCGACCGTCGATGCGCTCGTACGTCTTTCCCATGCCGCCATCGTCCTCCCCGCCGGTCGGGCCCCGCTGCCCCGCCGGTCGTGACGCCGGTCGACGGCTCTGCGTCCTGCGCCGACACCACCGTCCAGCGGCGGACGACGGTCAGCCGGCCGGTGTCGCGGCCTCGCGGCGGGCCAGGGCGGCGGCCAGGTGGCCGACCTGGTCGGCGAGCTGGGCGACGCGCCGGTGCGCCTCGTCCCGGTCGGTCTCGGCGGCGCGCAGCCGTACCGTCAGCTCCTCCAGCCGGCCCTCGGCGGCCGCCGCGGCCTGCCGGGTCGCGCCCAGCTCGGCGCGCAGCGCCTCCCGCGCCTCGGCGAGCGCCGCCGCGTCCGCGCGGGCCCGCTCGGCGTCCGCCGCCACCTGCCGGCGCTCCGCCTCGGCCCGGTCCCGGTCGACCACCGCCCGCTCGCGGACCTGCACCGCCGCGTCGGCCTCGGCTCGTGCGCGCCCGGCCTCCGTCCTGGCCCGGTCCGTGTCGGCCCGCGCCTGCGCGACCTCCTCCCGGGCCTGTACGGCCTGCTGGCGCGCCTGTGCCGCCTCCTCCCGGGCCTGCGCGGCCTCCGCGCGGTGGTGCTGCGCCGCCTCGACCGCCTCGGCCGCCGCCCGGGTGGCCCGGTCGGCGTCGGCGCGAGCGGCGTCGCGTTCCCCGGCGAGGTCGGCGGCGCGCCGCCGCTCGGCCTCCAGGTCGGCGCGCAGCGTCCGCAGCTCCGCCCGCGCGGCGTCGCGGTCCCGCTCCGCCTGGACCCGCAGCGCCTCGGCGGCGCCGGCCTCCCGGCGCGCGGCGTCCCGAGCCTGCTCGGCCCGGTCGGCCCGCGCCACGGCCGCGGTGGCCTCCTCGGCGGCCCGCCCGGCGTCGGCGCGGGCGGCGTCCCGCTCGGCCGCGGCGGCCCGCGCCGACTCCCGGGCGCGGACGGCGGACGCGGCGGCGTCCTCCGCGTCGCGGCGCGCCTCGTCCCGCTCGGTCTGCGCCGCCGCCACCTGCGTGGCCGCGTCGGCGCGTGCCTGGGCGAGCTGCCGCTCCACCCCGACCGGCGACAGCTCGGCGTGCAGCGCCTCGGTCAGGGTCTCCACGATCTGGTCGAGCCGGTCCACCGCCTCCCAGGTGCGGGCCACCTGCCCGGGCAGGCCCGGGGCGTTGCGGTGGCGCATCCGGCCGTTGCGGGCGGCCCGCTGGCAGGCGCCGTCGTTGTCCCGGCAGTAGCGGAACGGCCGGCCCGCGCCGGCCCGCTGCGGCACCTGCCGACCACAGTGGGCGCAGGGACGGGTGTCGGTGAGGGCGGCCTGCTCGTCCATGGGACCGGAAGTGTAGTCCGGCCCGGTGGGCCGGCCCGGCGGTCACGCCCGCGCGGCGGACGTGCCCCGGCGGTCGCACCGGGCGTACCGCCGGCACGCGGCGTCCCGCGCCCGGTCCCGGAGCGGGGCGGAGCCGGCCGCCGGCCCGGGTGCCGGTGCGACGACCGGGCCGGCGGGCCGCTCACACCACTTCGAACTGCGCCATCATGCCGGCCTGGGCGTGCTCCAGGAAGTGGCAGTGGTAGACGTAGCGGCCGGTGAACCCCGTGAAGGTCGCCTGCACGCGGACGGTCGACCCGGGCGGCACCGCCACCGTGTCCTTCAGCCCGGCCTCGCCGGGCCCGGGCGGCACACCGTCGCGGTCGAGCACCCGGAACTGCACCAGGTGCAGGTGCAGGTTGTGGGTGATGCCGAAGGCCGTGTCGGCGTTGGTGACCCGCCAGATCTCGGTGCTGCCGAGGGGGATCCGGGCGTCGACGCGGGCCGCGTCGAACACCTGGCCGTTGATCGTGAACGTGGTCGAGCCCGGGTTGAAGCTGAGGGTCACGTCACGGACCGTGGTCGCCGTGCCCAGCGGCGGCAGCGCGCGCAGCCGGTCCGGCAGCCGGCTGTCGTCGTCCGCCTCGGCGGCCACGTCGAAGGCGAGCACCGGACCGGACGTGTCCTCCAGCACCAGCCGGGTGCCGACCGGCTGCTGCCGGAAGTCCACGACGATCTCGGCGCGTTCCGCCGGGGTCAGGGACAACTCGGACCGCGGAACCGGCGCCGGCAGCAACCCGCCGTCGCTGGCGATCTGCACCAGGTCCGCGCCGGCCAGGGCCAGGCGGAAGATCCGGTGCGCGGAGGCGTTGAGCAGCCGCAGCCGGTAGCGGCGGGCGGCCACCCGCAGCACCGGCTGGGGCTTGCCGTTGACCAGGATCGTCCGCCGGTCGGCCCACCGCGCCGGGTCGAACACCAGCGTGCCGTCGTCGCCCACCAGCGCGTCACGCAGCATGATCGGGATGTCGTACCGGCCGGAGGGCAGCCGCAGGCCCCGCTCGGCGTCGTCGTCGATCAGGTAGAACCCGTGCAGACCACGGTAGACGTGCTCGGCCTCCATGTGGTGGCTGTGGTCGTGGTACCACAGCGTCGCGCCACGCTGGCGGTTCGGGTAGTGGTAGGCGCGCCAGCCACCCGGCGTGATCGCGTCCGACGGGTGTCCGTCGCTGGACGCGGGCACGACACCACCGTGCAGGTGCACGTTCGTCGCGTGGTGCATCTCGTTGCGTACGCGCACCACCGCCGGCCGTCCACGCCTCGCGCGGATGGTGGGGCCGACGAACCGGCCGTTGTAGCCGAGAACGGGGGTGGTCAGCCCCGGCACGATCTCCGTCGTGGTGTGCCGCACGGCCACGTCGTAGACCTCCATTCCGCCCAGGACGGCGGTCGGGCGCAGCACCGGCGGCACCGGCATCGGGACGGTGAACGGGTCGACCGCCGCCGCCCGACCGGCTCCGCCGCCACCGGCGCCGTGGTGGTGGTGCGCGGTGTGCGTGGCGCGCCCGGACGTGGTCCGGCCACCGCAGCCCGGCAACAGGACCGCACCCCCGGCGGCCAGACCACCGAGCGTGATGAGGCGTCGTCTGTCCACTGTCTGCTCCTCCCCCTGGGTGCCCGGCACCCGCTCACGATCAGGCGCCGGTCGGGCCGGTGGCTTTCGGCTCGACCGGCCGCGGGCGATGCAACCAACCGGCGCCCGTGGCGCACTCGACGCCCGCTCGGGCCTCCTGCTGGACGGGTACGCGCCCGGCCCACCACGCGCCCCGCCCCACCGGCTGCCGATCTTGCACTTTGTGCCATCATTCGTCCTTGTTCACACGGTCTGTCCGGGTAGGAAGTGCAAGATCGACGGGAGGAGCGGCGGGGTGGTGCGCGCTACCGTGGTCGGGGAGGTGGGGCCGGGTGGAGGCACGGTGGGAGGCGACGGTCGAGGCGCAGATCCGCGCTGCTCAGGAGCGGGGCGAGTTCGACAACCTGCCCGGCGCCGGCAGGCCCATTCCCGGCCGCGACCAGCCGTACGACGAGTCGTGGTGGATCAAGAGCTTCCTGGAGCGGGAGGCGCTGCCCACCGACCTGCTGCTGCCGACGCCGCTGCAACTGCGCCGCCGGATCGAGCGGGTGCCCGACGAGGTGCGGGACCTGCCCACGGAGGAGGCGGTCCGCGGGTACGTCGGCGCGCTCAACGCACAGATCGTCGCCTGGCTGCGCACACCCACCGGCCCGCAGGTCGTCGTGCGGCCGGTCAACGTCGACGAGGTGGTCCGCCGCTGGCGCGCCGAGCGGCAGCAGGCCGCCATCCGTCCGGCGCCGCCGACGGTGGCCACGGCCCGGGCGCGGCCGACCCGACGGTGGTGGCGCCTGCCGTGGCGCCCCCGCGCGGCAGCCTGACGACGCCTCGGCGAACTGCGACGGAGCGGCCCGCTGCGGGACGGGCCCGCGCCCGTCCCGCAGCGGTTCCGGTCACAACTGCCGGTAGTAGACCGCGATCGGAAGCTCCGTGCAGCCGAGCCGCTCGTACAGAGCCCGCGCCGGCGCGTGGAACGGGTCGCTGCCGGTGCCGATCTCGACCACCTCGGCACCCAGGGCCCGCAGCTCGTCGAAGGCGTGTTCGCAGAGCGCCGTGCCCAGGTGGTGCCGGCGGTACGCGGCCGACACGGCGAGGATCGTGACGGTCCCGTTGCGCCGGGCCGGATCGACGCTCCAGGCCACGTACCCGGCGATGGTTCCGTCGATCTCGGCGACCGCGACGTGCCGGTGTTCCTCGGGGGCGTGCAGCCCGGCGAGTTGCGTGCGGTAGTCGTCCCGCCAGGCGCCGTGCTGGTTGGCGAAGATCACCTCGCCGACCAGGGGACGGAAGTAGTCCTCGTAGAACGGCCGGAACGTCTCGATGGTCAGGTTGGTCAGGGGCGCCAGGTCGTCCTGGCGGAACGCGCGGATGCGCATGGAAGTGCACCTCGTCACTGGAGGAATGAAGCCGGACAGAAAGGCGTCATCCGGGCCCCGCGCGGCCGGTCACAGCGGCGCGCGGCGGCCCTCAGCGGCGGGTACGCCCGGCGGCGAAGCACTCCATGCGTGCCAGTCTACGGGACGGCGGCGGTGCCGCTACCGGCTCCGTACGGCCATCCGCACGCCGTAGCCGACGGCGGCGAGGACGAGCACGGCGCCCAGGAGCTGGAGGCCCGGCGAGTCGTCGGACTCCCCGTAGACCGCGGCGACGCCGATCGCGACGGCGAGGATGGCGAGGAGGTACTTCATGGGGTGCCCCTTCGGAAGACCGACGCGGGATGCATCGCACGCATGCATCGACTATCACCCGTTACCTATCGAATGTCAATCGATTCGGTCATCCCTGAGGCGTACGCGGCGGTCGGTGATGCCGTCGCGGAACCGGAGACGGTCAGCTCCGGCGGTCCGCGCGGGAGCCGTAGGCCGGGCCGAACACGACCAGGAGCGTGAGGTCCTCGGTGAAGTCCACGAAGCGGTGTTCCTCGCCGGCCGGGACGAAGATCACCGCGCCGGGACCGACGTGCGCCTCGCCGTCCGGCGTCACGATCCGGGCCCGCCCCGCGGTCACCACGTAGATCTCGTCCTCGGTGTGCGGGCTCTGGTCGTCGACACCGCCGGCCGGGATGCGGTACGTACCGACGGACAGGTCCGGCACCCGCAGGTGCTCGACCCAGTCGTTGGCGGCCGCCTCTGCCGGCTCCGCCCACTCACCGGCACCTTTGATGATCTGCATGGCGGCGACCCTATCCACCGGTCCGCTCCAGCCGCGCCGGCCATCGACGCACCGGTGGTCTGCGGTAAACGGACCCCTCCGCGGGCACCAGACGGCGGCAACGTCCTCCGGTGGCGCTGACCTGCGCCGGGGTCGGGGCGACGCGACGGGGCTGCGCCGCACTCGGTGATCCGGGTAGCCTCGGCCCGTGACTGCCGGGTCGGCCTTTGGCCACGAGCGGACAGGGCACCCGGCGATTCGATGACGCCGGGGCGGGCCCGCGCCCCGCCCGATCTCCCCGCCACCCTCCTGGGTTCTCCGCGTACCAGTTCGTCTTCGCGCCGCCGAAGCGGCGCCGCTCCTCCGTGCCCGCCGACGGATCGGCCGGCACGCCATGTCCGCTCAGGAAAGCAGCGTATGCCCAACGACTTCAACCAGCAGATCATCGACGAGTTCCGGACCAACGCCGGCCGGGTGCGCGGGCCCTTCGAGGGCGCCCGCCTGATCCTGCTCACCACCACCGGGGCGCGGTCCGGCGCCCCGCACACGACCCCGGTCGGCTACCTGCCCGACGGCGGGGAGCGCATCCTCGTGATCGCCTCCGCCGGCGGCGCCGACCGCCATCCCGACTGGCTCCACAACCTGGTCGCCGACCCGACGGTCACCGTCGAGGACGGCGTCTTCACCTATCCTGCCCGGGCCGAGGTGCTCACCGGCGTCGACCGGGACCAGGTCTTCGCCCGCGCGGTGGAGGCCGATCCGGGCTGGGCCGCGTACCAGGCGAAGACCGAGCGGGTCATTCCGGTGGTGGCCCTCCACCCGCAGGACGCCGGTCCGCCGGCGGCGGCGTCCTGGGGCGCGGCGCTGCGGCTCATCCACGACGCGTTCCGGCGCGAACTGGCGCTGATCCGCGACGAGGTCGAACGGTCCGGCGCGACGCTCGGTGCGCAGCTACGGGTGAACTGCCTGACCCTCTGCGCGGGCCTGCACGCCCACCACACGCACGAGGACGCCGGCATGTTCGTCGGCATCGGCGCGCAGCGCCCCGACCTGGCCGACGTGCTCGACCGGCTCCGCGCCGAGCACCGGCGGGTGGCCGAGCTGGTGGGCGAGCTCCAGCAGGCCGTCACCGCCACCGACGCCGACCGGGACGAGGTCCGCGAGCGGGTCGCGCGCCTCGTGGCCGACCTGGAGGCCCATCTGGCGTACGAGGAGGAGCAGCTCATCCCCGTCCTCGACGCCGCTTGACCCCTCCGTCGCCCCGGAACCCGAGGAGGCCTGTTCGAGGGCAGGCCTCCTCGGTGTATCACCCGAGCTGGGTTCCGTCGGCCCGCACCCGTTTTACCGAAATACCGGCAACATCAATCAGATAAATAACGAGGACAAAAGCGGCAGATCCTCCGTACATCATAATGTCTGTTCTTGTGCATAAGCCCGCAGGCTGGTGTAAGCGCGGGCCCGTCGTGGGGCGCGGCTCAACACGGTGGTCAGGCGGGCGCGGCGGCGTCTTTCGGCCGGTCGGCGCCGATCAGGAGGAAGTTCGCCGCCCGCTGGTGGTAGGCGTCGAGGAACGCCGCCTCGATACCCGTGCGGTGCTGCGAGTGGGTGCGCAACTCCCAGTAGGGAATGGCCTCGGCGGTGAGGTCGACGACCCGGTACGGGACGAGCCCGTTCGCGGCCAGCGCCGCGAAGTAGGTGCTGCGACGGTGCATGTGGCAGCCGTAGTGGCGGTCGATGCGCTCGGTGTCCGCCGTCGGCCCGGTCAGGTCGTCGACGCACCAGGTGATGAGGACGTACCGGCCGCCGGGGCGCAGGATCCGAGCGAACTCCCGGTACAGCTCGAACAGGTCGACGTACATGGTGGTCTCGTTGGTCACGATCGCGTCGAAGGACGCGGAAGGCAAGCCGGTGCGCAGCATGTTGCGCAGGTGGAAGCGCACGCTGTCGGCGCAACCGCGCCGCTGCGCCAGGTGGGTGGCGAACTCGACCTGGTAGCGGGAGATGGTCAGGCCGTCCACCTGGCAGCCGAACCGGTCGTGCAGCATGAAGGCGGTGCCGCCGCGGCCCGACCCGCCGTCCAGCAGCCGATCCTCGGCGCAGACCGGGGCCAGGGTGTCCAGGATGCGCTCGGTCTGCTGGTTCTCCAGCCGGTGCAGTTCGGCGAGGACGGCGGTCTCGCGGTCCGGTGCCGGCAGGTCGAGGATCGCGCGGTCGAAGTCGCCCACGCCGTAGTGGTGATGGATCACGCCGTCCTCCGCGCCGAGGAGCAGGTTGATCTGGTCGTCTCGTTTGGTGTCCCAGTACCGGGCGACGGCGGCCTCGTACTCGGTGACGATGGCCGCGGGGGGATCGGTCAGCGGCGTCGACATGGTTACTCCTTCGAAGGTCCGGATTCCCGGCGAAGGAGCGCCGATGCCGTGTCGTAGTCGCTGACCTCGTACATGTTCCACACGAAGAGCGTGTGCGCCCACAGGAAGCGGGTCAGCGTGGCGAGCGCGGACGGTGCCGTTCGTCGGGCGGCGTCGAGGTGTGCGAGATCGGCGGCGCAGGTCTCGCGTAGGCGCTGGCGGGCGGCCTGTTCGGCGGCCGCGTCGCCGAGGCCCCGGGCGGTGAGGTCACGCTGCAGCAGCCGGACCGCGTTGAGCGTGCCCTCCTCCCGCTCGCGGGCAGCCGACCGCAGGTCGTTGGCCAGCCGGAAGCAGCGCGCCGCGGCGTCGATCACCGGATCGAGCGCGGCGAAGCTGTCCGCCGCGGCCGGCTCGTCGGCGAGGATCGCCGCCGTGACGGTGTACGGGCGTACGGAGATCGTCGTCATGCCGTTGCGCAGGTACGTGTCGTAGCCGGGCTGGTCCGCCGGTGTCCCGGCGGCGCTCCAGCGCCGCTCCCGCAACATCCCCCGGACGATGTCCGCCATCCCGGCCCGCCACCGGCGCGCGAACCGCGGGTACAGCGGGTAGCGGCTCAGGTCACCGCGGATCGACCCGTACGCGGCCAGTAGCGCGTCGTCGTCGGCCGGGAGTTGACCCGCGAAGCGACGCGCCCAGGTGTCGACCCGCTCGTCCGGAACCGCCCGGTCGTCGAAGACGTCGTCCACTCCGAAGATCCACAGCCACCATCGCGTCAGGAGCCCGAGTTCGGTGACGCGCAGGTGGGGCATGGCGGCGGTGGAGACCAGCGCGCAGGCGGCGGTGACGGAGGGGCGGCGCACGATCGGGTACTCGGTCAACCAGGCGTCACAGCGCGCGGTCACCTCCCGCGCACGGTCGAGGAGGCGTCCGTGGTCGGCCACCGGTACGAATGCCAGCAGACCGCTGGCCAGCTGCGGCACCACCGCTCCTCGACGCTGGCCCGGCCGCGCCCGGCGACCGGGCTGTTCATCCGCCGGTCCCCAGTCTGCGCGCCCGGACCGCCCGGCTCAGCCCCCCGAACGGTCACGCTGCGTCGCCGTCCGGCCGTGCCGGTCGGGGATCGCACACACCAGCTCGAACGCGGACCGGCCGGGTGGCGCGGCGCCCGGTGCCCACCGAGGTCAGCCGCCGGCCCGCCCCTCCGCGACCAGGGCGGCCTGGCGCTCGCGCCAGCGCCGCTGCGCCGCACGGTTGCAGATCCGGCAGACCCGGCGGTAGCGACCCGTCCCCGGGTCGGTCTCCCGGTCGTGTCCGTTGCGGCACTGCGGTCGCTGGGTGCGTTCGCGGCAGTTCTGCGCATGGCTGAGCTGGCGGAGATGGGTCGGCTCGATGCAGTCCGGCGCCGCGCAGTCGTGGCGGACCTCGAGCGTGGGGTCGTAGTCGCCGACGAACACCACGTACGCCGCGACGTGCGCCCAGGCCCGGCCGGCGAGTTTCTGGTACACACCGCGTCGGCTGCCGTAGCCCCGCACCACGAGACACCCGTTGTCGAGACGGACGGCGCGGCTCAGCAGGTACGCCCGGAGGGTGTCCTCGGTGAAGTGCCGGGAGAGGCCGTTGATCTGGGACAGCACAGCGTCAGGGTAGGAGTCGGGAACGACGATCGGCGCTCAGGTGCGGGCGCCGCCGAGGCCGAGCAGCACCGCCAGCCCCAGGGCGGAACGCGGGGCGTACGGGACCCGCCACAGCCCGCCGTGCGCGGCCGCGTACGCCTCGTCCTGCCACGGATGCGAGTGGGTGGGGCCGCCGCCGGTGCGCAGGTCGTGCACGAGCAGCGCGGCCATCAGCGTGTTGCTCGTCGCCGGGTCGAACACCTCGATGCCGAACCGGTGGGCGCCGGCGTAGGCGGCGGCGAGCGCCCGGTTGCGCAGCACCGAGCGGGTGCGCGTGGGCGGGGCCACGGTGAACGACACGGTCGTGCCGGTGTCGCGCGCCACCGCGGCCCGCCAGCGTTGCAGGCGCTTGGCGAGGGCGTAGTTCGGGCCCTGCTGCGGCACGAGGCTGTCGTTGACGCCCGGGTCGGCGTCCGGCGGGTAGTTGCGGTGCAGGAGGCGCCCGCCGGAGGCGACCCGCAGCGCGCGGCGCGCCACACCCCGCCGTGCGTAGCCGCGTTCGGCGTGGGCGACCGCGTCGCCCGGCACCGCGAACACGTCGGTCGGGGTGGCGAGGAACGCCAGCGCCAGGTCGGGGCGCCGCCGGTGGAGGTGGCGGGTGAGGGCGTCGACGGCCATCGCGACCCGGACGTTGGTCGCCCCGTCGGCGTACACGTAGTTGCCGAGCACGAGCCGGCCGTCGACGCCGTCGAGCCACCGCGCGACCTGCGGGAGCCGGTGCAGCAGGTCGAGGCCCGCGCCGGCGGCGAGGGCGGTGTCGTCGTCGGCGTCGGTGCCGGGCCGGACCGGCAGGTGCAGCCGCCCGCCGTGGCGGCGGGCCGTCGTCAGTACGCGTCGCCAGAGTTCCGGGCGGGGCAGGTCGACCGCCACCACGTCGCCGCCCCAGCGCAGCACCGACGGCAACGGGCCCATCTCGGCGCCCGCGCCGAGCACCACGATCCGCTGGTCGCGCAGGTCCAGCCAGCTCGGGTTCGCGAGCACCGCGCCGACGGCCTCGGCGCAGGATGGCTCGATGACGCCGGCGCCCACCCAGGCGTCGAGGCGGCGGCGCAGGTCGTCGCCGCGCAGCCGCCCACCCCGGTACGGCAGGGAGAACTCCCGTTCCACCGGGCCGCCCCCGGTCACCGTGGCGGTCTGCGGCGGCTCGTGGTCGTCGGGTGCGACGGCGGCGTCGTCCAGGCTCGTCTCGTGGCCGTCGGGGTCGACGTACCGCATCCGCTCGTGCAGGGACGCGAGGCCGTCACGGGCGATGGTGAGCGCGGCGTCGCGGCTGAGCAGCCCGGCCTCGACCAGGCGGCGGAAGTGGACGAGGTAGCCGTGCCGCCAGTTCGTCTCGTGTTCGGCCGCGCCGGCCCCCACCGGGTCGACGGCGCGCAGCGCGTCGGCGACGACCGCCCGGCCCAGGGCCGAGGTGCTGCGCCCCGCGCCGGTACGCGGGAAGACGACCCCGGTCGGACCCTCCACGGACACGGCACCCTCCCTGCCTCGGTCGCCCGGCGGGCACCGGGCACGGGTGCCACTCTGCCGCATACGACCGCGGCCCGCCGGAGCGGGACCGCCGGCGGGAGCGGACAATGAGCCGGTGACCCTTCCGTTCCCCTCGCCCACCGTGCCGGCCGCGGACCGCCGTGAGGTGTTCCTGCGTTACCTGGACTACTTCCGGGAGAGCCTGATCGCCAAGGTCGAGGCGCTGCCCGGGCCGGAGCTGCGCCGCAGCCGGGTCGCGTCGGGCTGGACGCCGCTGGAGCTGGTCAAGCACCTTCGGCATGTGGAGCGGCGGTGGATCGAGTGGGGTTTCCAGGGCCGCGCGGTGGACGAGCCGTGGGGCGACCGGCGCGACGACCGCTGGTACGTGGCACCGGAGGAGGACCGGGACGGTCTGGTCGCCGGGCTGCGGGACCAGGGCGCGTACACCCGCGCGGCGGTCGAGGCCGCCGATCTGGACGCGGTCGGAGCGCCCGGACCGCGGTGGGACGGCGCGGAGCCGGCGACGCTGGAGCGGGTGCTGTTCCACCTGGTGCAGGAGTACGCCCGCCACCTCGGGCACCTCGACATCGTCGCCGAGATCGCCGGCGGGCCGGTGGGGGAGTGACGGTCGGCTGACCGGCCGCGGGCGACGCGCGGTCAGCCGGCGTGGCGGACCTCGGCGTCCCAGCACGGGCGCGGTCGAGCCGGGCACGCACCGCAACGACAGCAGGGGGTCTGGAGAGCAGGCGGAGTCACGCGGTTTGTCCTCTGTCCTCACTGTGACGGGCCGCGGGCAACCTACGGGAACGCGGAAGGACGGCTCGAACGGTTTTCCGGCCGAAACGCCGGTGAGCCGGCAAGGCTCCGCGTCAGCCGGGGGTCAGGACGCAGAACTCGTTGCCCTCGGGGTCGGCGAGGCACGTCCACGGCACATCGCCCTGGCCGACGTCGACGCCGGTGGCCCCGAGAGCCGTCAGCCGGGCCACCTCGGCCGCTTGATCATCACCGGGGTACGGCATCAGGTCGAGATGGACGCGGTTCCACACGGTCTGCACGCCGGACGTGCGAAGGAACTCCAGGTACGGCCCGACACCCTTGCCCGACCGCAGCCGCGCATGGTCATCGGTCACCTCGTGCAGCGCCCAGTCCATCGTCTCGCCCCAGAACCGGGCCATGGCCCGCGGATCCGCGCAGTCGACCACCACCGCGGCGATCGGCCCGGTGTCCCGGTAGATCTCCCGAGGCTCCAACACGCAGAACACGTTGCCCTCCGGGTCGGCCAGGACCGTCCACGGGACATCGCCCTGGCCCACATCCGCGGGCGTCGCACCGAGATCCTTCAGGCGCGCGACCAACTCCGCCTGGTGGGCCGCCGAGGTGGTGGCGAGGTCGAGGTGCACGCGGTACTTCACCGTTTCGGGGTCCGGGACGGTGACGACGTCGACGCAGACGGCGGCGGGGTCGGGCCAGCTGAAGCCCACGGGCTCGACGTTGGTCACCCCCGGTCCCTCGCTGGAAACACCCCAGCCCAGCGCCTCCGCCCAGAATCGGCCGAGGGCTGAGTCGTCCCGGGCCTTGACATTCACCTGAACGAGTCGCAGCGCCATGCCACCCACCCTATGCCCAGGTGGACGAGGTCACCGACCAGCGAGCGGCCGGGGCGGGCGTCGCTGGCGCCGACTGTGCACCATGGGGCGATGAGCAACGAGCCGATCGACCTGGCGACCGCGTTCGCCGCCTTCGACCAGCTGTGGAGCCCGCGCATCGTCACCCGCGTCAACGACTACGACGTCCGGATCGCGAAGGTGGCGGGGGAGCACGTGTGGCACGCCCACGACGACACCGACGAGTTCTTCCTCGTCCTGGACGGCGAGTTGCGCATCGCGCTGCGCGACGGCGAGGGTGGCGCGGAGCGGGAGGTGGTCCTGCGCACGGGCGCGGTGCACGTGGTGCCGCGGGGGGTGCAGCACCGGCCGTCATCGCCGGGCGGCGCGTCGATCCTGATGTTCGAGCCGACCGGGACGTCCAGCGTCGGGGACCGGCACGACCCGGTGCCGGACCACGTCGACGCAACCACCGGCCACGTCCTGTAGGGCCGGTCACCGCGCGGCCGGCGCCGTCCGGCCGCGCGGCACCGACGGGGGTGTCCACGTCAGACGCCGTACGCCCGGCACCACGGCGCTGCCGAGGCAGGCGAGCGCGACGAGTCCGGCTGCGGTCAGCAGGGGGGCGCCGGGTCCCCAGGCGTCGGCGGCGAGCGGTGCGAGGGCGTATCCCAACGGCACCGCACCGAGGGACGCGAGCCAGTCGTAGGAGGTGGCGCGGGCGAGCACGCGCGGTGGAAAGTGGGCCTGCACCACGGTCGCCCACACCGGGTTGAGGTAGCCCAGCGCGGCCAGCGCGACGCCGTAGGCGGCGATGACCAGCGGGGCCGGCGCGGCGGCGGCGAGGAGCACGAGCGGGATGGCGTAGCTGGCCAGGCCGACGTTGGCGGCCAGCACCGGCCGGCGCGGCCGCACCCGGGTGGCCAGTAGCGACCCCGCCAGCATCCCGACCGCCCCGGCCTGCAGCAGCAGGACCCAGACGTGTTCGCCGCCGAGCTGCCGCACGGCGATCGCCGGGCCGAGGGTGGTCAGGACGGCGGCGGCGCCGTTCCAGGCGCCGTGGCCGACGAGACTGACGACGAACCAGTCGCGGGCGCGCACCTCGCGCCATCCCTCCCGCAGGTCGGTCAGGACCGACCGCCGGGGCGCCGTCACGTGCGGGACGCGGGCGGCGGCGAGTAGGAGTGCACTGAGCCCGAATGTGGCGGCGTCGAGGACGAACGCCCAGGCCGGCCCGGCAGCCCAGATCAGCGCGCCGGCCAGGGCCGGGCCGGCGAGCCGGCTGGCGTTGCCGGTCGCCGCGAGCAGGGCGTTGGCCTGCTGGCGCTGCGCCGGCCCGACGGCGCCGGCGACCAGGGGCGCGGCGGTGGGCAGCGCGAATCCCCCGGCGGCGCCGCTCGCCGCGGCCGCTGCGGCGATGGTGGTCAGCGACGGATCGGCGGCCAGTTCCAGGGCGACAACGAGCTGCGCCGCGCCGCGGACGACGTCGGCGAGGACGGCGACCCGCCGCGCGTCGAACCGGTCGGCGAGTACGCCGCCGACCGGGAGCAGGAGCAGCCGGGGCAGCATCGCGCACGCCAGGACGAGGGCCAGCGCCGCGGCGGACCCCGTGGCGCGGAGGACGGCGAGGGCGAGGGCGGCGGGGACCACGGCGTCGCCGACCGCGGAGACGGTACGAGCGAGGAAGATCAGCCGGAAGGCGGGCTGTCGCAGGGGGTGGCTCACACCCGTCGACGATATTTCGTCGTCGAACATTTCGACAGCGAATATTTCGTCGTTGACGTACGCTGTGCGGCGTGACGCCTGAGGACGGTATCGACCGGCACGTGCGGCGGTGGATGGGCGTGCTGCCCGACATCGATCCGGACGTCGAGGGCCCGGTCAGCCGCATGCAGTTCCTCACCCGGCACCTGCGGTCGGTCAAGGAACGAGCGCTGGCGGAGCGGAACCTGCAGGGTCACGAGTACGACACGCTGCACGCCCTGGCCGGCCGCGGGGGCCGCGCCGCACCGTCGGATCTCGCCCGCGATCTGGCCGTGGCGCCCGCCTCGGTCACCGCTCGGGTGGACGGGCTGCTGCGGCGGGGGTTCGTGCGCCGCGTGCCGTCCGACACGGACCGCAGGCGGGTCGACGTCGAGCTGACCGACCCGGGCCGCGCGGCCTGGCTCGGCGCCATGGCGGTGCGCGGGGGTGAGGAACGCCGCCTGCTCGGCGCCCTCGACGCCGACGAGCGACGGCTCCTGTCCGATCTGCTGCGCCGGGTGGTGCTGCGGGCCGAGGAACCGCCGGCCTGAGCGGCGCCGGCGATATCGCCTGGCGGGACGCGTACGCCGCTGGCAGGGTGACCGGCATGACTGCGCAGGTGCTGGCGGGGGCGCTCGCCGACGACGGACGCCGAGCGGTCGGTGGCGGTGGGCGAGCGGGTCCTGCGGACCTTCCTCCGTGGGCGGCGTCCTGGTCGGACTGCCGGCGCAGCGGGGCCGACGTCGGGTGCTGCTGGAGCACATCGCCGGGTCGTTCGAGCCGGGGGAGCGGTATCCGGAGCGCGCGGTCGACGAGGCGCTGCGCGGCTGGTGCGCCGCGGGCGGGTCGGACCACGTGACGCTGCGGCGGTACCTGGTCGACGAGGGGCTGCTGGCGCGGGAGCGGGGCGTGTACTGGCGGGCGGGTTGACCGTCAGCGCGGCAGATGATCCCGCTCGGGATGGTCTTGTTAGCCTCGGGGAATGTCCTCGTGCTCGCCGGACGGCGCCCCCGACCTGTTGTTCCTGCTCTCCTGGGCGACCCACGCGCTGCTGGCCGAGCAGGCGGAGGGTCTGGCGGAGCTGGGCATCTCACCGCGGGCGCACCTGGTGCTGTTGCGCGCCGGGTCGGGGGAACTGACCCAACGCCAGATCGGCGAGCTGTGCGGTATCGACAAGACCACGATGGTGGTGACGTTGGACCAGTTGGAGGCGGCGGGGCTGGCCCGGCGGCGCCCGTCGCCGACCGACCGGCGGGCGCGCCTGGTGGAGGTGACGCCGCAGGGCCGGGCGGTGCTCGGCCGGGCGCAGGAGATCGCCGCCGGCATTCAGCGGGACGTGCTCGCCGGCCTGCCCGAGGCGGACCGGGCGGCGTTTCTCCGGTCGATCGAGGCCCTGGTGCGGGGACGGCTCGCGGCCGCCGGACCGTGTGGGCCGGGTAGCCGCCCCGATTGGTTGGGCAGCAGATAGTCCTGCACGAGACGATCTGCTACGGTCGCGTTGTCTCGTCCCGTCGACCGAGGAGCCGCCATGAGCGCCACCGCCCGTCCCGCGATCGCCGCCCTGTCCACCACCCGCCGCCGCGGTCTCGCCGTCGCCGCCGCCGTCGCCGCCTGCGTCCTGATCTGGCTCGTCGGCCGCCTGTCGGGCGTCGACTTCACGGTCAAGAACCCCGGCCAGCCGGAGATGGTCATCGGGCTCGCGCCGGTGGTCCTCGTCTCCTTCCTGGCGTCCCTGCTCGGATGGGGCGTGCTCGCGCTCCTGGAGCGCCTCACGCGCCGCCGGGCCACCGTGGTCTGGACCGTTCTCGCGGTGCTCGTCGCCCTGGTCTCGCTCGCCCCGGTGGCCGCCACCGACGCCACGGCCGGCGCGAAGGTCACCCTCGGCGCGATGCACCTCGCGGTGGCGGCGGTGCTGGTCGCCCTGCTGCCCAGCCGAACCCGCTGACCCTCCCACCCGGCAACTGTTCCTGGGCGACACCCTCGACACCGACAAACTGGAGGCCGGGTACGACAATGGCGTCCTCACGCTGCGCATCCCGGTGGCCGAGCGGGCGAAGCCGCGCCGGGTGACCGTCACCGCCGGCGGCAACGGCCGCAAGCAGATCAGCGCCTGAGCCGGGCGGGACACCAGCGGGACGGCCGTCCGGGCCGTCCCGCTCGCGGGTGCGTCGACACCGGCAGGGCGCGCCTCCGAGCGTTTCCCCGGCCGTGCTGAGAACCTTTCGCACATGCTTTACTCCGACGCCCCGGTGCGGCACCGACCGTCGCCGCGGCCGGCGCTGCCCGCCGGCCCGGCCGACTTCACCGAGGCCTGGCTGCGTAACCGGCGGCTGAGCGAGCACACCCGCGACGCGTACCGGCGGGACGTCGCCAGTTGGCTCACCTGGTGCGCCGAGCGCGACCTGGACCCGCTGCGCGCGACGTTCCTGCACGTCAACGAGTACGCCCGGACACTGGAGTCGACCCTCGCCGCGCGCACCGGTAAACCGCTCACCCCGGCCACCGTCGCCCGCAAACTCTCCGCCCTGTCCAGCTGGTACGACTTCCTGGCCAAGCTGCGTGCCGTCGACGCGAACCCGGTGGCCGGCGCGGACCGGCCCCGCATCGACCGGGACCACTCGGCGACGGTCGGGCTCACCCCGGAGGAGGTCGACGCGCTGCTCACCGCGGCCGAGGCCGCCACCGGCCCGAGCGCCGCCCGCAACCGGGCGGTGATCGCCCTGCTCGCCGACCTCGGACTGCGGGTGGGGGAGCTCGTCTCGCTGGACGTCGCCGACCTGGGCGCCGAACGCGGTCACCGCAGCGTCCGGTTCGTCGGCAAGGGGGGCAAGGCCCGCCGCCGCGCGCTGACGCCGGGCACCGCGTACGCGGTGGACGTGTACCTGGCGCAGCGGGCGGCCGGCCACGGCGTGCCGGTGCACCAGCTGACCGGCCCGCTCCTGGTCACCGCGACCGGCGCCCGCCTCGACCGGCACTCGGTGTTCCGGCTGGTGCGCCGTCTCGCCCGGGAGGCCGGCATCGCGGCCTGGGCGCGGCTGTCACCGCACTCGCTGCGGCACTCCTTCGCCACCACCGCCCGCGCCGAGGGTGTGCCGTTGGAGGACGTGCAGGACGCGATGGGCCACGCCGACCCGCGTACCACCCGCCGCTACGACCGGGACCGGTACAACCTCGACCGGGACCCCGCGTACGTGATCTGGGCGGCCCGCTCCCGCCGCCGCGGCTGACGCCGGCCGGGCGACGCACGGGCGCCCGTCAGCCGCGACCGTCGAGACGCCACACGGTCACCCGCCCGTCGACGCGGCACACCAGGCGGGTCACCGCCGCACGGCACTCCCGGGTCCCCGGCGGCAGCACACCGCGTACCCGGGGCCCGTCCGGGCCGACCACACCCACCAACAGCCGCTCCCGGTCGGCGGCGGGACGCAACAGCACCAGCGGCTCGGCCGGGCGCCGCCCCGGCACGGCCCGCCACGCACCGCCGTCCGGCCACGTCCACGCCGGCGCTCCGGTGTCCGGCCGCAGCGCCCACCGCGTGGGCCCGAGGTGCAGGCAGAGCAGGCCGGCGCAGCGGCGCACGGTCAGCTCGCCGCCGGGCAACGGCCGCTGCCAACGGGCCGTGAAGGCGGGCAGGTCGAAACCGGTCAGCACCGGGCCCGCCGCGGTGGGGTGGCGCAGGACGAGCCGGCCGCCGACCACCTGCGGATTGTCCGGGGCGTAGTCGGCCGGCGGCAGGCGCCCCTCACCCAGCGCGGCGCCGCCGCGCGCGTCGTGCACCCGGGCCAGCCCGCTGTCGTGCACCAGCAGCACCCGCGCCGGCGTCTCCGGCAGCACCGTCACCACCGCGGTGGACGGGACCGGCACGGTCCACCGGGTCCGCCCGGTGGCCGGGTCGACGCCCCGCACCGCGCCCTCGACCCGCCGGCCCGGCTCGATGGCGCTGCGGACCTCCGTCACCGCGATCGCCTGGTCCCCGGCGGCGTACACCCGGTCGGGGCGCCGCCAGCGCTGCTGCCCGGTGGCGGCGTCGCGGGCGGTGGTGGCGGTGGCCTGCCCGACCTGGCCGCGTTCCACGATCAGCAGCAGCCCGGCGGTGGACTCGGCGGACCAGCCGGCGGCGACGGACACCCGCGCGCGCCAGCGGGGTGCGCGGTCCGGGGCCGCGGCGTCGTACGCGGCCAGCTGCGGCGGGTCCACCACCAGCACCGAATCCCCGGCGACCAGCACGGTGCCGCTCACCGGCACCGGTGGCCCGACGGCGGACGGCAACGCCGCCACGGGAGCGGCCGGCCCGAGCAGCAGCAGGCAACCGGCGGCCACCGCCAGCGCCGACTCCCCCCGGTGGGGCCGGGGCCGGCGGGGGACGTCCGCACCGGGCGCGCCCCGCTCGTCGCCCAGCTCGATCAGCGCCGCCACCGGGGATCCGCTCATCGCCGCCGCCCCCGGCGCGCCCCGGACCGCGGCAGGCGTGTGCCGGACGGGCGCGGCCGCCGGTCCGGTGTCGGCGGGGTGCCGGACGGGCACCGCTGGGCGGGGTGGCTCATCGGCGGGCTCCTGGGCACGTGTCCGGGGCTTGCGCCGACGGTAGACGATCCGGTGACGACCGCGACAGGGGCCGACTTCCTGCGCGCGGGCCGGCCCGTTGCCTACGGTCGACGGGTGGGCGCTGAGCAGCCGTGGAGCCGGCCGGCCCGGCCGCGCCGACCGGTGCGCGCCGGGCTGGTGTTCGCCGGTGTCGGCGTCGCGCTGTGCTGCGTCGGCGTCGCCGGCCTCGGCGCCCGGAACCTGCAGGTGGTCACGCAGGCCAGCGGCCCGGTGCGGGAGACCGCCGACGGATTCCTGCGGTCGGTGACCGCCGGCGACACCGACGGCGCGTACGACCGGCTGTGCGCCGACGCCCGCACCCGCTGGAGCCAGCTCGGTTTCACCAGCTGGGTCCGCACCCCGCCGACGGTCAGCGACTACGAGATCCTCGACGTGTCGGTCGCCACCCGCCGCGGCCGTCCCCAGGGCACGGTCACCGTGCGGCTCACCCGCGACAGCGGCACCACCGAGCAGCGGGAGATGACCGTGGTGAAGGAGGACGGTGGCTGGCGGGTGTGCGGCGACCCCTACTGACGCGGTCGGCCCGGCACCGGCTGCGCGGTCAGGCCGGCACCGGCTGCGCGGTCAGGCCGGCACCGGCTCGCCCGCCTCGACCAGCCGGCCGTCACGCAGCACCAGCACCCGGTCGGCCAGCTCCATCAGCGTCGGGTCGTGGGTGGCCACCAGAGCGGTCATCCCCCGGGCGTGCACGAGCGCCCGCAGCAGGTCCATCACCGACCGGCCGGTCTCCGAGTCGAGCTGACCGGTCGGCTCGTCGGCGACCAGCAGCGGCGGGTCGTTGGCCAGCGCGCGGGCGATCGCCACACGCTGCTGCTGCCCGCCGGACATCTCGTACGGGCGCTGCGCCGCGTGCCCCCCGAGGCCGACCAGTTCCAGCAGCACCGCCACCCGCTGCTCCCGTTCGGCTGCGGGCACCTTCGCCAGGCGCATCGGCATCCCGACGTTCTCCGCCGCGGACAGGATCGGGATCAGCCCGAACGACTGGAACACGAAACCGATGGTGTCCCGGCGCAGCTCCAGCAGTTCCCGCTCGCCGGCGGACGTCACCTCGTGCCCGGCGACGTGGATCCGCCCGGCGGTGGGCGTGTCCAGGCCGCCGATCAGGTTGAGCAGGGTCGTCTTGCCGGCGCCGGAGCGGCCCCGGATGGCCACCAGCTCCCCGCGGCCGGCGGTGAAGGACACCTCGCGCACGGCGTGCACCACCCGGTCGCCGCTGCCGTAGTCGCGGCTGACCCCCTCGACGCGTACCAGCTCGTCGCCCATCACTTGTCCTCCGTCCTCGGGTCCACGCCGGGCCGCACCTGCACGTGGTCCGGCTCCAGGTTGAGCCGCACCCGGTCGCGCAGCGCCAGAGCGTCGACGAACGCCGCCGGCAGCTGCATGCGGCCGGCCCGGTCCAGCACCGCGTACTCCTCGGTGACCAGTTCCTCGACACCGTCGGCGCCGATGCGGGACGAGCGGTGCACCTCCGAGGCGGTGCGGCCGTCGCGGATCGCCACCGTCCGGCGGACCTGGGAGGCGACCTGGTGGTCGTGGGTGACCACCACGATCGTGACGCCGAGCTCGGCGTTGATGGTGCGCAGCGCGGCGAACACCTCCCCGGCGGTCGCCTCGTCCAGCTCCCCGGTCGGCTCGTCGGCGAACAGCACCTCCGGGTCGTTGGCGACGGCCACCGCGATCGCGCAGCGCTGCTGCTCACCGCCGCTCATCTGCCCCGGCCGGCGGTCCGCGCAGTAGCCCACCCCGACCAGGTCCAGCAGCTCGTCCGCGCGCCGGCGCAGCCCCCGCCCGCGCCGCCCGGCCAGCCGCATCGGCAGCTCCACGTTCTCCCGCGCGGTCAGGTACGGCAGCAGGTTGCGTCCGGTCTGCTGCCACACGAACCCGACGGTGTGGCGGCGGTAGCGCAGCCGCTTCTTCGCCGACATGGTGAGCAGGTCGTAGCCGGCGACGCGGGCGATGCCGGCGGTCGGCACGTCCAGCCCGGACAGGATGTTCAGCACGGTCGACTTGCCCGACCCGGACGCGCCGACGATGGCGACCAGCTCGCCCCGGTCGACCACCAGGTCCAGCCCCTGCAACGCGACGACCTCGACGCCCTCGGTGGTGAAGATGCGGACCAGCCCGTCGCAGACGATGTGCCCGCGCAGCCGGTCGGCGCCACCGGCGCGGGCGGCGGCGCGTTCCGCCGCCCGCCGTTGCAGCGTCGCGAGGTCCGGTGCCTTCTCCTCGACCGCAGTCATGAGTTCTCCTCTCCCACCCGGAGCACCTCACCGAGACGCATCCGGCGGTTCGCCAGATTCTCCACGGCCAGCCCGGCCAGCAGGCCGACCGCCACCAGGGCCAGCACCCCGCCCACCACCAGCGGGTCCAGGTGGTCCCGCACGGCCACCCCGGGGGTGAACGCCGACAGCCCGAGGGAATCCCCGAGCAGTCGCGGCAGCGCCACCCCGACCGTCGCTCCGGCCACCGCCGCGACGACCACCAGCGGCACGAGTTCGTACACCAGCAGCCGGCGCCCCTGAGCACCGGACAGCCCCATCGTGCGCAGCCGGGACAGCACCCGGCCCCGGCCCGCGGCGTCGGCGACCACCGCGAACCCGACCGCGAGCAGCGCCAGCGCGGTGCCGCCGGCCGCGCCCGCCGCGAACGCCAAGGTGAGCACCTCGTTGGCGCCGGTGCGGTCCAGCCCTTCCCGGTACGCCTCCCAGGTCTGCAGCCGCGCCGGCAGCTCCGGCCGGTTCACCTCGGCGCCGAGCACCGCCGCCTGCCAGGATCGCTGCTCGTCGTCGGCGACCTGCACCAGCCGGGACACGTCGACGTCCTTCCCGGCGATCAGATACCGGTTGGGAACGATCGGGGTGGCCGCGTACTCGGGCAACGCCTGCCACGGCAGGACCACGAACCGTTCGCTGCCCAGCCCCACCCCGGGGAACTGCTCCGCCACGGCGGCGACGCTGAACTCGTAGAGCCGGTTCTGCACGTCGGCCGCCCCGCCGCCGGCGAGCAGCTTCGCGACCTGCGGGGAGACCACCGCCGGCACCGGCCCGTCGCCGCGTGCGGCGGCGCGCAGCGCGGCGGGCACGTCGACGTCGACGCCGCTGCGCTGCGCCACCCGGGCGAACGCGGGCGCGTCGACCACCAGCACCCGGGCCTGGCCGAGCAGCCGTGCCCGCGGGCCGGCGTCCGAGAGCACCCGCCGGTTGGACTCCGCCCACACCCGCGCCACCTCCTCCACACCGGACACGCGAGCCAACCGCTCGGCGCTGTCCGGCGGAAAGGCGTACCCGGTCAGCCACGCGTCGCCCGGCACGGTCAGGGTGCTGGCCCGGTCCCGTGCCTCGTCCACGGTGGTGGCCACCACCGCTCCGAACACCCCGGTGCTCACCGCGACGATCAGCACCGCGAGCGGTCCGAGGGTCACCGGCGCGCCCCGGCCGGCGCGCGCCGCCCCGAGGAACAGCAGGGCACCGCGGGCCCGTGCGGCCACCCGATCCACCAGCCGCAGCGGCCACGGCAGCACCCGCAGCGCGACCAGCGCCGCGGCGACCGCCACCAGCACCGGCACCGAGGACAGGTAGGCGTCCACGCCGTCGGCGGCGATGAGCCCGCGGCGACGCAGCAGCAGCACCCCGGCCACCGCCACCAGCAGCACGGTCGCCTCCACCGTCAACCGCCGCGCCGACGGCCGGGCCCGGGTCAGGTCGGTACGCGCGGCGACGACGCCGATCCGCCGGTGCCCGGCCATCGCCAGCACCGGCACCACCCCGGCGGTGAGCAGCGCCAGCAGCAGCAGAAGCGGCCAGGTGACGCCGTCGGCCCGACCCGGCACCTGGGCGCCGACGAGGACCCCGGCCAGCACCGCGACGGGTTGCACGAGCACCGCCTCGGCCAGGGTCCAGCCGCCGATGCCGGCCAGCGCGG
The DNA here is from genome assembly GCF_040704235.1 of Micromonospora sp. NPDC047707. Taxonomy (NCBI): domain Bacteria; kingdom Bacillati; phylum Actinomycetota; class Actinomycetes; order Micromonosporales; family Micromonosporaceae; genus Micromonospora; species Micromonospora sp. NPDC047707. The sequence continues at coordinate 66,324 of NZ_JBEYSU010000006.1, read as the reverse complement.
CGCCGCGGGCACGCAGCAGCGCCAACTCGTCGTGGCGGCGTTGCACCGCGAGCCGGGCCGCCAGGACGATGAGCCCCAGCAGGCTGGCCACCAGGCCGGCCTGCACGACGGCGAGCAGCCCCCGCGCCGAACGCAACTGCTCGGTGAACCGGGTCAGCACCACGTCCAGCGAGGTGGCCACGGCGCTGGACCGCTCGAACTCGGTGCGCCGGGCCTGGCCCACGGCCGAGATGACCGCCGGGAGGTCGGACGCGTCCAACCGCCGCTCGTCGATCCGGTACCGCCAGCCGTAGCTCACCTCGGTGGTGTTCTGCCTGGCCACGGCGTCGATGCCGGCCCAGTCGGTGACCGCGACGGCCAGGTACGGATCACCGTCGTTCTGTGGCGCCACCGGGTCCAGGGCCAGCTTCAGACCTTCCCAGGCCGGGTCGCTGCCGTCGCGGGCGGCGAAGACTCCGGACACCACGGCCTGGGCGGGTGTACCGCCCCGGGAGCCGGTGAACCGGATCGGCGTGCCGGGCCGCAGGGCGAGCAGCTCGGCGACCGGCTCGGAGACGGCGACCTGGGCCTGCCCGCGGGTGGAGGCGGGCCACCGCCCGGCCCGCAGCACCGCGGCCTCCTGCAGGCCGGTCTGGGCGTACAGGCCGATCTGTTTGGGGGCGCCGCCGTTCATCGGGGGGCTGTCGCCGGTCGCGATCAGGCGGTCGGGGTTGAACGCGGCGAAGTACCAGCTCGGGCCGACCAGCCGGGGTAGCGGCTGCGGCAGGGCGGCCGCGTACCGGTTCAGGTCGCGCTCACCGCCAGCGGCGGCGAACGAGCTGTCCGGCAGCGTGGTGGTGACGATCGACAGATCGCGGACCAGGTACGGCTCGGCGGCGACGTCCGCGCGCAGCGCCCGGTCGGCGTAGTGGTTGACCAGCCGGGGGGTGGCGGTGAGCAGCACCGCCGCCACCAGCCCCAGCCCGGCCAGCAGGCCCGCGTGCGCGGCCAGCACCCGCAGCCGCCGCACCACCCTCCCCGCCGTCATCGCTCCTCCCCGATGCGCAGCTGGCTGCCGGCCAGGCGGCGTCGCATGGTCAACGAGACGGCCGCGCTGAAGGCCAGCGCGAGCAGCAGCAGGCCGACGCCGGTGGCGACGATCGGCGGCCAGTCCACGTGCAGCAGCGGCGGCGGGTCGGGTCGCTGCGCCGCGGGGGTGAGGATCACCAGCGGGGCCATCGTCGCGGCGACACCCACCCCGACGAACAGGCCGACCAGCACGCCCATCCCGGCCAGGAGCCCCTGTTCGGCCAGGAGCGAGCGGGCCACCAGGCGGTGTCCGGCGCCGAGCGTGTGCAGGACCGCCAGTTCGGTGGCGCGCCGGCGGGCGGTCGCACTGACGTCCACGGCGACGCCGACCGCGGCGAGCAGCACCGCGGCCAGGGCCGCGGCGAACAACGCCCCCCGCGCGCCGACGCCGAACGGTTCCCGCGCCAGGTCGGCGGTGATCCGCCCCCGGTCGAGGACGGTCAGGCCGCCGAGCGCGCCGACGGCCGTCGCCGCCTGCTCGCGCTGCGCCGGCCGGACCGTCAGCCACCACTCCTGCGGTGATCGGACGAGGCCGTTGCCGTGGAACACCCGGGTGCTCAGTGACGGTAGGTCGACCAGGAAGGCGGCCCTCTCGGTGCCGCCGGGAACCGACTCCGCGACGTCGACGAAGCGGACGTCGACCTCGGTGCCACCGAGGACGAGCCGGGTCTGCGCGCCGACGTCGAGCCGCAGAGCGGCGAGCGCCGGCGGGGTGGCCACCACGGGCACCGGCTTCGCCGCTACGGGCGGTGCGATGGCGAACTGGACCGCCGACAGGCCGCCGATACTCCACGCGCCGGCCTGCGCGCTGCGCGTGTAGTGGACGGTCAGCCCGTCACCGTCGGCGTTGTAGCTGGCGACGGGCCCGCCCCGGTTCAGCACCTGCCACCTCCCGGCGCCGCCGAGGTCGACCCCGGTGCCCGTCGTGGCGTCGGTGCCGGCCCGGAGGTCGGTCAGCCGCCAGTCCACGGACGCCGCCGGGGAACCCACCGTCTCGGCGGTGAAGCCGGCCAGCCGCCACGGGCCGGCACCGGCCGGAAGGTCCACGGAGAACCGGACCGGCTCGCCGGCCGGGACGTCGGCGAGCAACAACCGTCGGTGCCCGCCGTGCGGCTCGACGAGCACGGCGTGGCTGCGCACCCGCGCGGTCAGGTCGCTGCCCTGCACCAGCAGCTGGCCGGTGAGCGTACGGGCGCCGGCGGGCAGTTCGGCGTGCGGCGCGGTGACCCGAGCCCGCCCGAGGTCGCCGAACAGCTCGGTGGCCGAACCGCCGGCCAGGTCCGGGCGCATCCGCACCACCGGTTCGGCGGCGCCGGCGTCCCAGGCCACCACCGACGCCGGCGCGTTGTCCGGCCCGATCCGGATCGTCTCCCGCCAGGTCGCCAGGACCGCCTCGACGCCGGGTACCGCGGCGAACTGGTCGGCCCGGTCGTCCGGGGCGGACCCGTTGAGCTCGGTCAACCGCAGGTCGGCGCCGACGCGGTGGCCGGCCTGGTCGTCGAGCGACTGCTGCGAGGTGCTGCTGAGGGTCCAGGCGAGGGTGGCGACCGCGACGGCGAGGGCGAGCAGCAGCACCGGGCCGGCGTGCGGGCGTCGCCCCGCCTGCCAGGTGCCGAGGATGGTGGCGGTCCAGGGTTTGCGGTCCACCCACCGCTCGGCCAGCCGGGTCAGCGGCGGCAGCAGCCGCAGGGCGAGCACCGCGCCGGCCAGCACGCCGATGGTGGGCGCGGCGGCCAGCAGCGGGTCCACGTCCAGGGCACCGGAGCGGCTGCGGGACAGCGGCGACGAGTACTGGCGCAGCTGATACCAGCTCAGGACGGCCAGCGCCACCAGTACGACGTCGACGCCGGCGCGCTGGACCAGGCCGCGGCGGCTGGGCCGGGACCGGCTGGTCAGGTCGGCGACGTAGGTGCCGCCGCCGCGCAGGCTGGGCACCAGCATGGCCACCAGGCAGCCGGCGGCGGCGAGGGCCGCGACCGGCCACAGCGGGCCGGTCAGGGTGGCGCCCGGCCCCGCCGACACCGCGGCCAGGGCGGGCACCCGTTCGGCGTACGCGAGCAGCCGCGCCGCCAGCGGGGGTGCCAGCACGGCGGCGGGCAGGACGACCAGCGCCGCCTCCCGGGCGGCGAGCCCGGCGAGTTGGGCTCGGGCGGCGCCCCGGGCGCGCAGCAGCGCGGTCTCCGCACGGCGGTGCTCGGTGAGCAGCAGCGCGACGAGCAGCAGCGCGTACCCGCCGAGCACGACCACCAGCAGCATGGGGGTGACCAGGGCGGACCGCCCGACCAGGGTGGCCCGTTGCAGGCGCTGCACCAGGTCGTCGAGGGTGGTGAGGGCGGTGCCGGAGTCGCCGAGGCCGGCCTCGCGGGGTGCGGTGGCGGCGACCCTGGTGACGCCGTCGGCGAGCCGGTCGAGGGCGGCGCCGCCGGTGACACCGCGCAGGTCCGGTTCGACCAGCCACCCGGCGGAGGCGTTGGTGCGGAAACCGGCGAGGAAGTCGTCGCGGTGCACGGTGAACGGTCCGTACGTGGCCGACTGGGGCAGGGTGCCGGTGGCCGCCTCCGGAGCGAGCCGCCAGTACGTGTCGGCCGGGTCGATGGGCGTGAACAGGCCCACCACGCTGACCTGGGTGACCCGGCCGGTGAAGCCGTCGGTGACCGGCACCCGGTCGCCGACGTCGACGCCCAGCACCGCGGCGCCGGGCGCGGCGAGGGCGGCCTGCACCGGGCCGGCGCCCGGTTGCGGCCAGGCGCCGGCGGTGAGCCGGGCGTGCGCGGCCAGGTCGTCGAGGAACATCACCGACGCGTAGACGGTTCCGCCCGCGTCGCCGACCGCCGAGCCGGTGTCGCCACGCAACTGGCGGCCGGCGGCGTACCCGGCGGCGGTCACCGTCGGCTCCAGGCCGGGCAGGTGCGCGGTGACGTGCTCCCGCAGGGTGGTGTCCCGCTCCCGCAGGGCCTCGGCGGTGCCGCCGGCTGGGCCGCGGACCAGGATCGACCGTTCCTCGGCGGTGGCCTCGGTCAGCACGCTGGCGGTGCCGGAGGCGACGACGTCGTCGTTGTAGGCGGCGAGGCCGGTGAGGGCGGCGGTGGCCACCAGGGTCGCCCCGGCCGCGGCGAGGAGCAGTCCCCTGGCCCCGCGGGCCCGTCGTAACGCGAGCCTCATGTCGTGGTGTACCCCCGTACGCGCAGGGCGGGGCGGCGCCGGTCGCCGTTCCGTCGTGCGTGAGAGGGGCGAGGGTTCCGGAAAGGTTCGCGCCGTGATCAAACCGTGTCCAAACGCGGCCCGCCCCGGCGCCGGGTCAGCGCGGGCCGAGGTCCCCCGCGCGGTAGTGGCGGCGGCAGAGCACCTGGTAGCGGACCTCGGCGGTGTCGACGGTGTCGCCGATGACGACCTGGGCGCCCTCCCGGACCACCCGGCCGTCGACCACGCGGGCGTTGAGCAGCCCTTCCCGGCCGCACCAGCACAACACCTCGACCTGGATGCGGGCCACCTGGTCGGCGAGTTCGAACAGCCGCTGCGCGGCCGGGAACAGGCACGACCGGAAGTCGGTGGCCAGGCCGAACGCGTACACATCGACGTCGTAGCGGTCGACGAGTTCGGCCATCTGCTCGACGTGCGCGACGCTGTAGAAGCTCGCCTCGTCGCAGATGAGGTAGTCGACGCGGACGCCCTCGGCCCACGTGTCGCGTACCAGGGTGCGCAGGTCCAGGTCGTCGGTGACCTCGACGGCCTCGTGGGCCAGCCCGATGCGGGTGGTGACCTGCGGGCCCAGCGACCGGTCGATGCGGGTGGTGACGAGGCCCCGGCGGCCCTGCCGGGCGTGGTTGTGGTTCATCTGCAACGCCATGGTGGACTTGCCGCAGTCCATCGGCCCCCAGTAGAACCGCAGCGCCGCGGCGTGCAGCGGGCGCCCGTCGACGGCACGGGCGGCGGCGCAGCCGGCGGGTTGCTCGTCGGGGCCGGGCAGCGGGCGTGCCAGGCAGGTCGGGGCGGCGGCGTCGTCGGTCACGGTCGGGCAGCATAATCCATCGACGGTCATCGTCCGGCCGCATGATCCAGTTCCGGCCGTGCCGGGGTGCGGTCCGCGCGGTCCGGTCCCGGCCCTCCGTCTGCCCCTACAGCACGCGCGGCGGCGTGTTCCCGGCGGCCACGATCGCCCGGCGCATCGGCACCGCCAGCAGCAGCACGAACCCGACCACGAAGAAGATCAGCAGGGAGACCAGGCCCACCCGGTAGGAGTTGGTGAGCTGGAACACCAGGCCGAACGCCAGCGGCCCCAGCCAGCTCGTGCCCTTGTCGCTGATCTCGTAGAAGCCGTAGTACTCGCCCTCCCGGCCGGCGGGGATGAGCTGGCTGAACAGCGACCGGCTCAGCGCCTGGCTGCCGCCGAGCACCAGGCCGATGGCCGCGCCGAGGGCCATGAACGGCAGCGGCGCCTCGGCGGGCAGCCGGAACGCGCCGAGGATCACGCCGGTCCACAGCACCAGGCTCAGCAGGACGGTCTTCCACGCGCCGATGCGCCGGGCGAGCGCGCCGAGCAGCAGCGCGCCACCGAAGGCGAGGAACTGCACCAGCAGGATGGTGACGATCAGCGTGCTCTGCTCTAGCCGCAGCTCCTCGGTGCCGTACTGGCTGGCCAGGGCGATCACGGTCTGGATGCCGTCGTTGTAGACCAGGAACGCCAGCAGGAAGAACAGCGTCAGCGGGTACGCCTTCAGCTGCCGCAGCGTACGCCCGAGCTGTCGGAACCCGTCGGTGAGCACGTTGCCGCCGCCGTGCAGCGCGGCCGGCGTGGGGTGCTCCCGCAGCCAGCGCAGCGGTACCAGGGTGAACAGCGCCCACCACAGCCCGGCCGACACGATGGACCAGCGGGCCAGGTCCAGGGTGCGTTCCGGCTGCCCGTTGTCGAGGCTCTGCACGGCGACCAGGTTCAGCGCGAGCAGCAGGCCGCCGCCGAGGTAGCCCAGGGCCCAGCCGCGGCTGGAGATGCCGTCGCGGTCGTCGGGGCCGCCGAGTTGCGGCAGGAACGAGTTGTAGACGACCACGCCGGCGCCGAAGGCGATGTTGGCGACGAGGAACAGGGCGCCGCCGAGCAGGTACCGGTCGCCGGTGACGAACAGCATCGCCACGGTGGCGCCGGCGCCGGTGAACGCCGCCGCGGCCAGCAGCCGCTTCTTGTGCACCGACCGGTCGGCGACCGCCCCGACCACCGGCAGCACGAACACGGTGAGGAACACCGACAGCGACACCAGGTACGGGAAGTACGACCCGGCCGCCACCTTGATCCCCAGCGGGTACACGTGCCCGGAGCAGGTGTCCGCGCCCAGTTCGCAGCCGGCGGCGAGCTCGGTGACCGTGGTGAGGAACGGCCCGAGGAACACGGTGATGACGGTGGTGGAGAACGCCGACATCGCCCAGTCGTAGAAGTACCAGCCGGTGCGTTCGCGACGGGTGCTCGACGGTGCGGGAACGTCGTCCACGGTGGTGGCGGGGGTGGTGGCCATCGCGGTCCTTCGGACGGGTCAGGCGGCCCAGTGGCCGCGGCTGCGGTAGACGTCGCGCAGCACGCCGACGTGATCGGTCATGATGCCATCCACGCCGAGGTCCAGTAACTCGTGCATCTCGGCAGGTTCGTCGATCGTCCAGACATGCACCTGCAGCCCGATGCGGTGGCAGTAGGCGAGGAACCGCCGGTCGGTCACCCGTACCCGCCCGTACCGGACCGGCACCTGCGCGGCGACCACCGACTCCGGCAGCCGCAGCGGCCGGCCGGTCAGTGACGCCATGCGCAGCCGGGCCACGCCGCGCATGCCGAGGCTGGTGGCCACCCGTCCCTGCGTGAGCGCCCGCATCCGGGTCAGTCGGGCGTCGCTGAACGAGGCCAGCAGCACCCGGTCGGCGGCGCCGGACCGGGTCACGGTCGTCACGGCCGGCTCGACGCCCCGGTCGGCCTTGACGTCGACGTTGAACCGCACCTGCGGCCACGCGTCGAGCACCTCGTCCAGCCGCGGCACCACCGCCTCCCCGCCGATCCGCACCGTCGCCAGGTCGGCCCACCGCAGGTCGGCGATGCGGCCGGCCTCGCCGGTGACCCGCCGCAGCGTGGCGTCGTGGAAGATCACCGCGACGCCGTCGGCGGTGGCGTGCACGTCGGTCTCGACGTACCGGTAGCCGAGTTCGACGGCCCGGGCGAACGCCGCGGCGGTGTTCTCGTCGCCGTCGGCGGCGCCGCCGCGGTGGGCGAACGCGAGGGGCGCGGGCGCGTCCAGGTAGGGGTGCGGGGCGGTCAGCACGCGAGGGAGTATGCCGGGCGCCGGCGGCGCGCCGGTGACCGGCCGGCGGCCGGGACGTGACGCCGCGGCCGTCGCGGTGACTGCCGCATGTCGGACAGTAACGATCACGATGGCGGCGCCGCCGACGATGATGGGCGCATGGTCTCGTGGACGCCGTCCGGGCCGGGCCGCGTGGAGCCGTCGACCCCACCCGGCCCGCTCACCAGAGCACCGCTGGATCCGCTGCCACCGCCCGCGGTGCCACCGGCACCGCCGCCGGGCGGCGGGCTCCCGCTCGCCGCCCGGGTGGTCGTGCTGCTGGTCCTGGCGGCCGGCAACCCGTGGGTGTCCCGGCCGCTGACCGAGTGGCGCTTCGACCTGTCGGACGCCGAGGGCTTCGCCGCGCTCGTCGCCGCCCCCGGCGAGATGATCCTGTCCGCGCTGCTCGCGCTGCGCTGGGAGGTGCGGATCACCGACGACCGCCAGCTGCCGTTCTGGCTGGCTCAGAACGCCCGGACGCTGGTATTCGTCCTGGTCACGGTGTGGCTGCTGCGCCGGCTGGCCGCCGCCGTACCGGCGCCGTCGCCGGTGCACCGCGCGCTGGCCGTGTTCGCCGCGCCGGTGGCCGGCGGCGCGCTGGCGGCCGCCGGCGGAGTCGTCCTGCTCGTGCTGCTGGGCGCGGGTGACGTCTACGGCTACGACCGGCCGCAGTACGTGCGGGGCGCGCTGGTCGACGGGGTGCACGCCGGCTTCGTGCTGGGTGTGTTCCTGGCGTGGGTGCTGCCCCTGTTGCGGCCGGCCCCGACCGGTGACCCTGCGACAGTGGAACGGAGGTGACGCGCATGCTCCGGGAGGGTGTACGGCCGAAGCGGACGGCCGCTGCGCCGGAGGCGGGCAGTGAGGCGACCCGCTACCTGTGCGCGGCCGCGCACACCGACGAGGCCTTCGCCGAGCGGGCGCTGGCCGAGGTGCTCGAGGACGACCTGCGCGCGGTCGCGCCGTCGGTGGGTTTCGACCTGACGTCGGTGCTGCGGCACTGCCTGCACGCCCGCGGTCGACGCGTCCGTCGGGACGGCTGGCTGCTGCTCGCCGGCGGCGCCGCGGTGCTGCTCTCGCCGCTGTGGACCCTGCTGGCCGGCGCGGCGATGGTGCTCGGCACGCGGCTGGCCCCGTTCCGGCCGACCCGGCAGGGTGCGCTCGGGCCGGTGCTGGCCCTGGTCTCGGTGGCGTTGATCGCGTTGATGTTGCTGGTGCAGCTGCAGGGCGTGGCCGGCGCGGAGGAGGAGCGGACCGGGCTGCCCGGTTGGCTGGTCGGCCGGCCGGTGCTGGCCCTGCCGTTCGGCGTGGTCGCCTACCTGGTGGTCGTGGTCCACCTGCTGGGCACCCGGCGGCTGCTGGTGACCCGGCTCCGGCGTGGCCGGTTCCGCCCGGCGTCCCCGGACACCTCCCGCGACGGCCGGTACGCCGCCCGGCTGGCCGCCGTCGACGAGGCGCAGCGGGGCAACGTCACGGTCTACAGCGGGTACGTCCCGTTCGTGGGGCACGGCACGCCGGTGGCCGGGTGGTCGTTCGCCCTGCCGATCGTGCCGGCCGGGCCCGGGTCGGTGCTGCCCGCTGCGACGGCCGGGGCCGCCGCGGCGGACGAGCCGGTGCTGTTCGCGGTGCTGGACCTGATCGACCATGTCCGGTCGCGGCTGGCGGCGGTGGGGCGGGACGGCCCGGACGCCGACCGGTTGCCGGACCTGCTGCTGGAGGACCGGATCTTTGTCGGGGGGCGGATGCTCACCGACGACGCGCGCCTGCTGCCCGACCGGGAGCGGACGCCGCGGCAGCACTGGACCGACGAGGAGGTCCGCCGGGTGGCCGCCCGTCCCCGGGGCGCGGCCCGGCACTACCTGTGCGCGCTGGTGCCGTCCTGGGGCGGCGAGGTGGTGGCCGGCACCTTCCTGCACTTCTCCACCGACGGCCGGGTGCTCTACCTGGAGTGCGCACGCACTCTGGTGGAGCCGCCGAGGTGGGAGCACCACGACGTGGACCGGCTGACCGAGTGGCTGCCGGCGAGCCAGTTCGCGCAGGTGCTCGCCAGCGGCGCGGAGGGGCTGCTGCGGACGGCGCTCGGTGCGCCGCTGCGGTTGACCGGGGACGCGGTGCGGGTGCTGCGCCACCACCGCCGGCGGGCGCGGGCACGGCGGCTGGCCCGGGAGGATCTCGGCTACGACTACGGGGCCCGGACCGGCGTGCGGGAGTTGGCGGCCGGGTCCGGCTACCACAACTACTTCCAGGTGCTGGACGCCGCCAAGCACCTGAAGGTGGTGGAGCGGCACGTGCTGGCCGCCATCGTGGACTTCCTCGACGAGCGGGGCGTGGACACGGCCGAGTTCCGCAGCCGGCAGACCATGATCCTCAACCAGGGGGTGATCCAGACCGGCGGGCTCAGTGTGGTCGGTAACCAGGCGGTGGGCACGGGAGCTCGGGCCGAGCAGCGGGCGGAGCAGGTGCCCGCGCCGCGCGGTGGGCGGCCCCGCAGCGAGTGAGGGACGGACATGACGGAGATCAACTACGGGATCCAGCAGTCGGGCGGGGTCAGCCAGGTGGGCAACCAGGCGGTCGGCCCCGGGGCGTACGCGTCCGGGGGGAGCCTGCACGCCACGGCGCCGGCGGCGGTCGACGTGGCGGCCCTGGTGCGGCAGTTGGTGGAGCTCGTCGACCGGCACCGCGGTGACCTGCCGGAGCCGGCCGTGGCGGTGGCGGCGCAGGTGCGCGAGGAACTGTCCCGCCCGGATCCGCGGCCGGCGCGGGTCGAGGCGCTGCTGCACCGCCTCGCCGCCCTCGCCGCGCCGGTCGCACCGGTCGCGGCTGCCGTGACCGAGGTGGTCAGGGCGGTCCAGGCGGCCTGAGGGCGAGCCGGTCCACGCCGGCCGCGAGCCGCGCACGCCGGGCCACCGGCAGGAAGGTGGACGGCGGTCAGCGGCGGCGGCGGTGGGCGCGGCTGGTGTCGACGGGCCGCCCGGGGTCGACGTGGCGGGGCCGGTCGGGCTCGTCCGGCCGCAGCGGCGCCAGGATGTCGGTGATCGCGTCGATGATCCGGTCGGTGCCGCGGCGGGCGGCGCCCGGCGTGCCGTACGTCAGGTCGGTGAGCACGACCGGCGTGCCGAAGTGCACCCGCACCACCGGCCGGCGCAGCAGAGCCCGGGCGATGCCGGGCAGCAGGCCCTTCGGGGTGCGGTAGGGGAGCACCTCGTGCGAGCCCCACTGGGCGACCGGGAGCACCGGTGCGCCGCAGGCGAGGGCGAGGCGGGCGACGCCGGTCTTGCCGCGCTCGGGCCACAGGCCGGGATCCAGGCCGATCCGCCCCTCCGGGTAGACGAGGATCACCGACCCGCCGGCCACCGCCGCGGCGGCGTCGTCGAGGGCCTTGTGCACGGCGCTGGTGCCCCGTTCGACGCGGATGTGTCCGGCGCGGCGCATCGCCGCCCCGACGACCGGGGCGCGGAACAGCCCGCCGGTGGCCATGAACCGCGGGGCGACGCCGGCGGCGCGGGTCGCGGCGGCCAGCACGATCGGGTCGAACGGGCTGATGTGGTTGGCGGCCAGCACGAGGGGGCCGCGGCGTAGGTGCGCCGGCACCTCCCCGGTGACCTCCAGCCGGGCCAGGGCGCCGACCGCGGCGCGGGCGAGCAGTTGGGCGGCCCGCCAGATCAGTGGCGGGCGCCAGCGGGAGTGCGCGGTGTCCATCAGCGCGCAATGGTCGCACGCGAGGGGGTGAGGACGGGTCCCGCCCCGGGCCGACCGGCCGGGGTGATCAAGGTCATTGGTCCCGGACCGCTTCGGGCCCCTCGACCCTGCCGAAACGCCTACGACGAGCAGTAGTATTTACTACGTCTCGTAGTACGCATGGCTGGGGGTTTCCAGGTGGACGCGTTGGACGTCGCCCGCTGGCAGTTCGGTGTCACCACCGTCTACCACTTCCTCTTCGTCCCGCTGACCATCGGCCTGTCCGTGCTGGTCGCCATCCTCCAGACGCTGTGGCACCGCACCGGCGACGAGAAGTACCTCAAGCTCACCAAGTTCTACGGCAAGCTCTTCCTGATCAACTTCGCGATGGGCGTGGTCACCGGCATCGTGCAGGAGTTCCAGTTCGGCATGAACTGGAGCGACTACTCCCGCTTCGTCGGCGACGTCTTCGGCTCGTTCCTCGCCATCGAGGCCCTCGTGGCGTTCTTCCTCGAGTCCACCTTCATCGGCCTGTGGATCTTCGGATGGGACCGGTTGCCCAAACGGCTGCACCTCGCCAGCATCTGGGCCGCCGCCATCGGCACCAACCTGTCGGCGTACTTCATCCTCGCCGCGAACTCGTTCATGCAGAACCCGGTCGGCTACCGCGTCAACCCCGAGTCCGGCCGCGCCGAGCTGACCGACTTCGTCGCCGTGCTCACCAACAAGGTCGCCCTGATCACGTTCCCGCACACGATCGCCGGGGCATTCCTCGTCGCCGGGTCGCTGCTGGTCGCCGTGGCCCTGTGGCACCTGATCCGCAACCGCGGCTCCGCCGACACCCCCGCCTACCGGTTCGCCGCCACGTTCGGATCCTGGGTGACGCTGGTCGCCGCCGCCGCGGTTGTCATCACCGGCGACATCCAAGGCAAGATCATGACCCAGGTGCAGCCGATGAAGATGGCCGCCGCCGAGGGCCTGTACGCCACCGAGAGCCCCGCCTCGTTCTCCGTGCTCACCGTCGGCAGCCTCGACGGCACGCGGGAGCTGTTCGCCATCAAGATCCCGTACCTGCTGTCGTACCTCGGCACCGGCGACCCCAACGGCACCGTGCAGGGCATCAACGACCTGCAGGCCCAGTACACCGCCCAGTACGGCGCCGGCAGCTACACCCCGATCATCCCGGTCACCTACTGGAGCTTCCGGTTCATGATCGCCTTCGGGTTGGCCGCCGCCGCGATCGCCCTGCTGGTGCTCTGGACCCACCGCAAGGGCCGCACCCCCACCAGCCGGTGGCTGCTGCGCGCCGGCCTGGTCATGCCGCTGCTGCCCCTGGTCGCCAACTCCTTCGGCTGGATCTTCACCGAGATGGGCCGCCAGCCGTGGATCGTCTTCGGCGAGATGCTCACCCGCGACGGCGTCTCCCGCAGCGTGTCGCTGGCCGAGGTCCTCACCTCGTTCACCGCCTTCACGCTCATCTACGCCACCCTCGCCGTCGTCGAGTTCAAGCTGCTCGTCCGCTACGCCCGGGCGGGCGTACCCGACCTGACCCCGGCCCCCGAGCCCGACGACGCCGAGCGCCCGCTCGCCTTCGCCTACTGACCCGGAGCCCCACGTGGAACTGACGACCGTCTGGTTTCTCCTCGTCGCCGTCCTCTTCACCGGTTACTTCATCCTCGAAGGCTTCGACTTCGGCGTCGGCATGCTGCTGCCCGTCCTCGGCCGCGACGACCGCGAACGCCGCGTCCTCATCAACACCATCGGCCCGGTCTGGGACGGCAACGAGGTGTGGCTGATCACCGCCGGCGGCGCCATGTTCGCCGCGTTCCCCGAGTGGTACGCCACCCTGTTCTCCGGCTTCTACCTGCCGCTGCTGCTCATCCTGCTCGCCCTGATCGCCCGCGGCGTGGCCTTCGAGTACCGCCACAAGCGCCCCGAGGCGTCCTGGAAGCGCCGCTGGGACGCCGCCATCTTCTGGGGCTCCCTGCTGCCGGCGGTCCTGTGGGGCGTCGCGTTCGCCAACATCCTGCGCGGCGTGCCGCTGACCGCCGACCACGAGTACGCCGGCGGCCTGTTCGATCTGCTCCACCCGTACGCCCTGCTCGGCGGCGCCACCACCCTCGCGCTGTTCCTCACCCACGGCGCCGTGTTCATCGCCCTCAAGACCGTCGGCGACGTCCGCGAGCGCGCCGGCGCCCTCGCGGTGCGCCTCGGCGTGGCCACCGCCGTGCTCGCGGTCGCGTTCCTCACCTGGACGCTGACGATCCGCTCCAGCGCCGCCGCCGTCGTCCTCGCCGTCGGCGCCGCCCTGGCGCTGGTCGGTGGTCTCGCCGCCGCCCGGGTACGCCGGGAGGGCTGGGCCTTCACCGGCACCGCCGTGGCGATCGGCCTGGCCGTGGCGACCCTGTTCGCGGCGCTGTTCCCGAACGTCCTGCCCTCCACGCTGGACGCCGCCGGCACGCTGACCGCGGCCAACGCCGCCTCCACCCCCTACACCCTGAAGATCATGACCTGGGTGGCGGTGGTGTTCACCCCGGTCGTGCTCGCCTACCAGGGCTGGACGTACTGGGTGTTCCGCAAGCGCATCGGCGTCGCGCACATTCCGCAGCACTGACCGAACGCCCCCGGCCCGCCGCGGCGGCGGGCCGGGACGCTCGTCGCGGCGGCCGGCGGCCGGCGGCTTCGGCTTTGTCGCGGCCGGCTACAAGACCCCCGAGGCGGTCGCCGCCGAGCTGGCCGAGCTGCGGGCGGCCGGCACGCCGTGCGGGGTGAACCTGTTCGTGCCCGGCCCGCCCGAGATCGGCGAGGCGGAGTTCCGCCGGTACGCCCGCCAGATCGCCGCCGAGGGCGGACCGTACGGCCTCGACCTGGCCGCCGCCCCGCTGCTGCACGACGACGACCACTGGCGCGACAAGATCGACCTGCTGCTGGCCGACCCGGTGCCCGTGGCCAGCTTCACCTTCGGCCTGCCCGACCCGGCGCACCGACGAGAGCGGAGCGAGCCGCACCCACCGCGACCGCCCTCGCCGACCCGGCCCGCACCACCACCGTCATCACCCGCGCCTTCACCGGCCGGCCCGCCCGGGGCCTGCGCAACGGCTTCATCGAGCGGTACGAGGCCACGGCGCCGCTGGGCTACCCGGCGGTGCACCACCTCACCCGGGGCATGCGGGCGGCCGCCGCCGCGGCGGGCGACCCCGACCGGCTGCACCTGTGGGCCGGCACCGGCGACCGCAGCGCCAGCACCGGACCGGCCGGCGCCGTCGTCGACCGGCTCGCCGCCGCCCTCTGACCCCGGTGGTCGTCTCCCGGCCGGCGGCATCGCGGCTGCCCGGAGCGCCGATCGACCCGATGCCAGCGGCAACGGGTCGATCTTCCGGACCGGGGACGTCTGGTGGCCCGGCACACCGGCCCGGCAGACTGGGCCCATGCGCGAGCACCACTACCGCACCACCGTCACGTGGGCCGGCAACCGCGGCACCGGCACCAGCGGCTACCGCGACTACGACCGCGACCACCTGGTCACCGCGGACGGCCCGCCGCCCATCCCCGGCAGTTCCGACCCCACCTTCCGGGGCGACCCGGCCCGCTGGAACCCGGAACAGCTGCTCGTCGCGTCGCTGGCCCAGTGCCACATGCTGTGGTACCTGCACCTGTGCGCCGAGGCCGGTGTCGTCGTCACCGACTACACCGACACCGCGTCGGGCACGATGGCCGCCGGCCGGTTCACCGACGTGGTCCTGCGTCCCACGGTGACCGTGGCACGGCCGGACATGGTCGAGACCGCCACGGCGCTGCACGCCGACGCCCACCGCGCCTGCTTCATCGCCAACTCGGTGAACTTCCCCGTCCGGCACGAGCCCGCCGTCACGGCAGCGGCCTGACCGGATGGGCGGCGGGCCGGCCCACGTCAGCCCCCGACGGTGCCGAACTCCGGCGCGCCCGCGTGGTCGTAGGTCAGCATCGTCACCCCGCTGCCGGAGGTCCGGCTGTCGGTCAGCCACAGCCCGGCCGGCGGCACTGCGTCGGCGAACAGGCGCCGGCCGCGTCCGAGCACGACCGGGAAGATGAGCAGACGGTACGTGTCGATCAGGCCCTCGCGCATCAACGACTGCGCGAGGGCGCCGCTGCCGTGCACCCGAAGCTCCCGGCCCGGGCGGCGCTTCAGGTCGCCGACCGCCGTCGCCAGGTCGCCGGTCAGCCGCTGCGTTCCCGGCCAGGTCAGCTCGTCGCCGCGGGTGGTGGCGACGTGCTTGGGCAGCCGGTTCAGCGGCCCGGCGATCGGGTCCCGCGGGTCGGTGACCTGCGGCCACCAGGCGGCGAAGATGTCGTACGTGCGGCGGCCGAGGAGGAACCCGTCGGCGTGGGTGAAGACCTCGCCCATGTACGCGCCGAGCGAGTCGTCGAAGAGCGGCGCCCCCCAGCCGCCCAGGTCGAACCCGCCGCTGCGGTCCTCGTCCGGCCCACCCGGCGCCTGTATGACGCCGTCCAGGGTCAGGAACGTGGTGATCGTGAGTCGCATCGTGACGTCTCCCTCGGGATCGGGCCGGCCCGCGCCGGCTCTCACCTTCCCGACGGCTGAACGAGCCACGAACCGACATCAACTCCGGTGACTCACGTCACAACGATCCGTCGCCGTGCCGCGCACGCTGTCGTCAGCCGGCCTCCCGCAGCTCCGCCAGCCGCGCCTCCACCTCCGCCAGCTCCGCCCGCAGCTTCTCCGCCTGCCGTTCCGCCTCGGTGCGCTCGGCGGCCAGGATCTGCTCCACCGCCTCGTGCACACCCGGCACGTCCACCAGCGCCACCATCCGCAGCGCCTCCGCCGGCTTCACCACGTACGGCTTGGCGAGGACCTTTGCACCCTGCTGCGCCGCGACCGTCCACTCGCCCTCGGCGTACGCCAGCGTCACCGTCAGCCCCGCGGGCCCCTTCGGCTTCGCGGCCTTCACCGCCCGCCGCGCCGGCTTCGCCGCCTCCACCTGCGGCGCCGCCTCCGGCTCGGCGCGACGCGGCGCCGGCGGCGGCGCCGGAGTGTCCAACACGAATTCCGGCGCCGCCGGCGCCGCCGGCTCCTCGGTGGGCTTCGGCTCCGCCGCCTTGCGGCCCGCGCCGCGCGGCGCCACCGCCAGGTCGGCGGGGGAGAAGGGCAACTCGTCGCGCCCGAACCGCACCACCACGAACTCGTCCGACACCGCCGGGTCGGTCAACGACACCACCTGACCCACCTGCCCGGCGATCTGACCCGCCGCCGCCGTGAACACCACCCTCGGCTTCCGGCCCGCGCCCAGCGCCTCCCGGATGCCCGCCACCTCCTCGGTGGACAAACCCTGCCCTGTCATCACGCCCTCTTCCGTACACCTGTCCGACAGCAGCCCTTGATACCAGCTGGCTGCGACAGGCCGACGATCAACCCCCCAGCGCCCGCAACGCCCGGTCCGCGTGGTCGTTCATGCTGACCTCCGAGTGGATCACCTCGATCACCCGCCGGTCGGTCCCGATCACGAACGTCATCCGCCGCGTGCTCAACGGGCCCAGCGGCAGCCGCCGCCGCACCCCGAACCGCCCCGCCACCGCACCGTCGACGTCCGACAGCAGCGGATAGTCGAACCCGTGCAACCGGGAGAACTCCGCCTGCCGCGCCACCGGATCCCGGCTGATCCCCACCCGCTGCGCGCCCACCGCGGCGAATTCCGCCGCCAGGTCCCGGAAGTGGCAGCTCTCCGCCGTGCACCCGCGCGTCATCGCCGCCGGGTAGAAGAACAGCACCACCGGCCCGGACGCCAGGAACTCCGACAGCCGCCGCATCCGACCCGTCTCGTCCGGCAGTTCGAAGTCCTCGACCACCTCACCGACCGCGACCACCACATCCACCTCCACCAAGAGCCGACCGCGCGAGCCTAGGCGATCATCCCCACACCGCCGCCACCTCGTCGACCACCGCCGCCGCCTGCGCCCGTCCCGCCCGCGCCGCGCCGGCCCGCCGGGCCGGGTCCAGCACGTTGCGGCCGATCGCCGTCCGGGCGCCCGCGTCCGGCATCACCACCGCCACCTGCGCCCCGTCCGCCCGCAGCGCCGCCACCTGAACCGACAACCGCGGCATCGGCCCGAACGCCGCCGCCATCGGCGCCAGTACCACCACCCGTTCCGCGCCCGCCGCCAGGTCCGCGTTCACCGCCGACCGCATGCCCCCGTCCATGTACCGCCGCCCGCCGACCGTCACCGGCGGCCACACACCCGGCACCGCACAGCTCGCCCCCACCGCGTCCACCAGCGACACCCCCGAATCGGCGTCGAACACCACGAACTCGCCCGTCGTCACGTCCACCGCCGTCACCAGCAACCGCCGCGGCGGCCAACCACGCGCCGGCAACCGAGACTCGATCACCGCCCGCCGGGACTGCTCCGACGGCGTACGCGCCGCGACCGCCATCGCCCCGATCCGCGCCCGCGCCGCCATCGGATCCCGGGTCAGGCCGCCCGCCCACACCAGCCGCGCCAGCGCCGGCCACCCCAGCCGCGCCGCCACCTCACCGCCGGCCGGGCGCAGCTGCGCCGCGTACAGGTCCTCGACCGGTACGCCCGAGCACACCTGCGCGCCCACCACCGAGCCCGCCGACGTCCCCACCACCAGGTCGGCCGCGGCCACCTCGACGCCCCGCTCGGCCAACCCGGCGAGCAGCCCGAGCTCCCACGCCACCCCGGTGACCCCACCGCCGCCCAGCACCAACGCCCGTGACACGCGCCACATCCTCCGCAAGCTGCCGGTCACGGTAACGTCGGGCATCCGCGTGGACCAGGGGAGAGGGCATTGAATCCCGTCACCGTCATCACGGGCGGCAGCCGCGGCATCGGCGCCGCCACCGCCCGCCGCCTCGCCCACGCCGGCCACCACGTCGCCTTCTCCTACCGCCGCGACCGCACCGCCGCGGAGAAGGTGCTCGCCGACCTGCACGCCACCGGGGTACGCGCCGTCGCCGTCCCCGCCGACACCCGCGACCCCGACCAGATCACCGCCCTGTTCGACGCCGCCGCCGACCTCGGCCCGGTCACCGGCCTGGTGAACAACGCCGGCGTCACCAGCCCCATCGGCCCCTTCGTCGACCTCGACCCGGGCGACCTGCGCCACGTCGTCGACGTCAACCTCGTCGGCTACGTCCTCGCCGCCCAGCAGGCCGCCCGGCGGATGAGCACCGGCGGCGCGATCGTCAACGTCTCCTCCGTCGCCGCGACCCTCGGCAGCCCCGGCGAGTACGTGCACTACGCCGCCGTGAAGGCCGCCACCGACACCCTCACCGTGGGCCTGGCCAAGGAACTCGCCCCCCGCGGCATCCGCGTCAACGCCGTCGCCCCCGGCATCATCCGCACCGAGATCCACGCCCTGTCCGGTCAACCCGACCGTCCCGACCGCGCCGCCGCCCGCATCCCGCTCGGCCGCCCCGGGGAACCCGACGAGGTCGCCGCCGCCATCGCCTGGCTGCTCGGCCCGGACGCCAGCTACACCACCGGCACCGTCCTGCGGGTCGGCGGCGGCCTCTGACGGGCGGCACCGGCGTCCCCCTCTTCGTTCTCGCCCGGGTTGGCGGTCGCGCCGACGTCGGGTGACCCACGTCGCTCCCATGGCATTGCAGTCGCATCGTGAACCGGATACGGTCGGATGCAGTGCAGTCGTATTGCAAAATTCTGGGGGAGGCGTCCCATGCAGGTCGTTCCGCTGTCCGACATCACCGCCGACATGGCGGACCTCGTCGGCGGCAAAGCAGCCGGCCTGGGGGAGCTGATCCACCACGGCGAACGCGTCCCACCCGGCTTCTGCATCACCACCGACGCCCTGACCGGCGACCTCCCGGCCGCGGAGATCACCGACGCGTACCGCCACCTCGGCGGCGGCCCCGTCGCCGTACGCTCCAGCGCCACCGCCGAGGACCTGCCCGACGCCAGCTTCGCCGGCCAGCAGGACACCCTCCTCGACGTCACCGGCGACGCCGGCCTTCTCGCCGCCGTCGACGCCTGCCGGGCCTCCCTGCACGGCCCCCGCGCCACCGCCTACCGCGACGCCCACCACATCGACCACGACACCGTCCGGATGGCCGTCGTCGTGCAACGCATGGTCGCCGCCACGGTCTCCGGTGTCCTCTTCACCGCCAACCCGCTGACCGGCAACCGCACCCAGATGATGGTCGACGCCGCCCCCGGCCTCGGCACCGCCGTCGTCGACGGCGCCACCACCGTCGACCACTACCTCCTCGACGGACCCGACCACCACGACACCGGCTGCCTCACCCCGGCGCAACTGGCCGAACTCCACGCCCTCGGCCAGCGCCTCCAGCACCACCTCGGCAGCCCCCAGGACGTCGAGTGGGCGTACGACCACGACGGCACCCTCTGGGTGCTCCAGTCCCGACCGATCACCACCCTGTTCCCACCGCCCCCACCCACCGACAAGCCCGAACCCCGCGTCTACCTCGAATTCGGCCACGTCCAAGGCATGCTCCAGCCCGTCACCCCGATGGGCATGTCGTCGCTCAAGGCGGTCATCGCCGCCATGCTCGCCGCCCTCGGCGTCCGCGTCGACATCGTCGACATCGGCGGGCGCCTCTACGGCGACCTCACCGACCAGGCCCGCGACCCCGCCACCCGCAAACGGCTGGTCAAACTCCTGGCCGTCGACTTCGGACCCCGGGCCCAGGCCGTCATGCAACACGTCCTCGCCGACCCCCGCTTCGCCCCGCAACCCCGGCGCACCCGCACCGCCGGCGGCCCCACCGCCCGCACCGCCGGCCGCGCCGCCAGCGGCGTCCTGCGGGCCCTCACCCGCCCCGACACCGCCCGCGAACGCATGCTCGACGCCATCGACCGGATGCGCCGCACCTGCGCCGCGCCCACCGACCTGACCACCCCGGCCGACCGGCTCCGCTTCGTCCGCGACCAGGACACCACCGACAGCCCCGACGAGATCATCTGGCCCATCATGGCCGGCATGCTCGCCGCCGCCCTGACCCCGTACCTGCTCAAGGGCATCGCCGCACCCGGCGAGATCCACACCGTCCTGGGCGGCATGCCGCACAACGTCACCATCGAGATGGACCTCGCGCTGTGGCACGTCGCCCAGCACGCCACCGACCACCGCCGGCTCCTGCTCGACACCCCACCGGCGGAACTCACCGCCCGCCACCGGCAGGGCACCCTGCCCGACATCGGCCTGGACCGGTTCCTCGACACCTACGGCCACCGCGGCGTCGCCGAAGTCGACCTCGGCGTGCCCCGCTGGGAGGAGGACCCGACACCCGTCTTCGCCATGCTCGCCAACTACCTGCGCCTCACCGACCCCGACCAGGCCCCCGACCGGCGGTTCGCCCGCGCCGCCGCCACCGCCGAGGCCACCCTCACCGACCTCGCCACCCGCGCCCGCCGCCGCCGGCCCGTCCGCGGCCGCCTCGCCGTGTTCCTGCTGCGCCGCGCCCGCGCCCTCGCCGGCCTGCGGGAGGCCGGCAAGTTCGCCGGCCTCTACCGCCTCCGGGAGATGCGCCGGCAACTGCTGCACATCGGCGCCGACCTGACCGACGCGAAACTGCTGGACCGGCCCGACGACATCATGTTCCTCACCCTCGACGAGGTGCACGACGCCGTCCACCACGGCACCGACCACCGGGACACCGTCACCGCCCGCGCCGCCACCCACCGCCGCGAACTGCGCCGCCGCACCATTCCGGTGGCGCTGCTCTCCGACGGCACCGACCTGGAGACCGTCCTGCCGGCCGCCCCCGCCGCCGAAGGCACGCTGCGCGGCGTCGGCGCCGCACCCGGCCGGATCACCGGCCCCGCCCGCATCGTCCACGACCCGGCCACCGCCCGCATCGAACCCGGCGACGTCATCGTCGCCGCGACCACCGACCCCGGCTGGACGCCGCTGTTCCTCACCGCCGCCGGCCTGGTCACCGAGACCGGCGCCGTCATGGCCCACGGACCCACCGTCGCCCGCGAGTACGGCATCCCCGCCGTCATCTGCGTCCCCGACGCCACCCGCGCGATCACCGACGGGCAACTCGTCACCGTCGACGGCGCCGCCGGCACCGTCACCGCGCTCCGTCCCGGTGCGACCGCACCGTGAAAGCATCGACACCATGCCGAAGAAGGTGGACCCCCGGCAACGCCGGACACTCATCGCCGACGCGCTGATGCGGGTCGCCGCCGAGCAGGGACTGGAAGCCGTCAGCCTGCGCCACGTCGCCGCGGCGGCCGGCGTCTCGGCCGGAATGGTGCAGCACTACTTCCGCACCAAGGACGAGATGATGACCTTCGCCCTGTCCGTCGTCCGCGACCGCAGCCAGGCCCGGGTGACCGACGCGGTCACCGCCCTCGGCGACCGACCCGCACCACGGCACCTGCTCCGGGCGATGATCGCCGCGCTGCTGCCGCTCGACGAGCAGTCCCGCGACGACGGCCGCGTCGCACTGGCGTTCCTCGCCTACACCGCCGTACGGCCGGAGACCGCCGCGACCCTGCGCCAGGACAACGCGCAGATGGTCGCCTTCGTCGCCGCCCTCCTCCCGAGCCCGCGCGCCGACGACGCCGCGGCCGGCCTGCTCGCGCTCATGGAGGGCCTCGGCGTCCAACTCCTCAGTGGCAACTACACCCCACACCAGGCGCTGCGCGCACTGGACCACCACCTCGACCTGATCTTCGAACCGGCGGCAGGGGAGAGGCACCCGATCAGCCCGAGGTGAGAAATCCCGTCCCCACCGCGCCGCTCACCGTCCTGCGGGCACAGCGTCATCCGGTCCTGGCGCCGACCCGGGCCACCCGCTCACCGCCGGCCGACCCGGCGTCGACCAGAACGCCGGGATTCAACACCCAGGACGGGTCCAACGCGGCCTTCGCCGCCCGCAGCGCCAGCGCCACCGGATCCGGGCGCTGCCGGTCGTACCAGGGACGATGGTCGCGGCCGACCGCGTGGTGATGGGTGATCGTGCCGCCCGCGGCGAGCAGCGCCTCGGACACGGCATGCTTGATCTGGTCCCACTGCGCGAGCATGCCGTCCCACCGGCCCGCCGCGTAGACACCGAAGTAGGGGGCCGGCCCGTCCGGGTAGACGTGCGTGAACCGGCAGGTGACCACACCGGTCGCGCCGACCTCGGCCAGCGCCGCGCCGGCCGCGTCCAGCACCGCCGCGCGCAGCGCCGGGTAGCGGTCCCAGGTGCAGGCGGTCTCGAACGTCTCCACGATCATCGACCGCGCGGCGAGCGCGTCCCGCTGGTACGGCATCCGCAGAAACGACGACCGCCACGTGTCCACGGCGCCGCCACCCCGCCCACCGGACACGTCGCCGTGCCGGGGCGGCTCCGGCAACGTCCCGCCGTGGTCGCGGCACAGCTCGACAGCCCGGTCCAGCGCCGCTGCGACCGGATGGTCGGCCGACTCGAAGCCCAGCACCAGCACCCCTCCGCCGGTGGCGGCGCCCGCGTTGAGCAGGGCCTCCGCCGGGTCGAGCAGCCGGCAGTTGCTCGGGTGCAGCCCGGACTGGGCGACCGCCCGGGTGGCCCCGACCGCCGCATCGTGGTCGTCGAAGTGCACCGCCGCGTCCGCCCGCCAGCGCGGCCGGTCCTGCAGGCGCAGCCACGCCTCGGTGACGACCCCCAGCGCACCCTCCGAGCCGAGGAAGAGCCGGTCAGGTGACGGCCCCGCGCCGGAGGCGGGCAGCCGCCGGGACTGGCTGACACCCGACGGGGTGACCACCCGCAGCGACTCCACCAGGTCGTCGATGTGCGTGAGGACGGTCGCGTAGTGCCCGCCCGCCCGGGTGGCCAGCCAGCCGCCCACCGTGGAGAACTCGAACGACTGCGGGAAATGCCGCAACGTCACGTCGTGCGGGCGTAGCCGCTCCTCCAGCGCCGGGCCGAACACCCCGGCCTGGATGCGCGCCGCCCGGCTGGTCCGGTCGACCTCCAACACCCGGTCGAGCCGGCCGAGGTCGAGACTGACCGCGCCGGAATAGCCGTCGTGCACCCGCGGCTCCACACCGCCCACCACCGACGAGCCGCCCCCGTAGGGGATCACCGCGACCCCGTCCCGCGCGCACCAGTCCAGCACGTCGACGACGTCCTGTTCCGACGCCGGGCGGACGACCAGGTCCGGTGGGTGCCGCACGTCGCCGTGCAGGTTCCGGACGACGTCCCGGAACGCCTTGCCGTGCGCGTGGGCGGCCCGGTCGGTCGGCTCGGTCGAGCACAGACGCGCCAACGACGCCGGCGGGACGACCCGGGACGGCCGCAGACCCAGCTCCGCCACCGGCGGCGGATCGTGCCGGGTCAGATCGGCCTCGGGCAGCACCGCGCGCACCCGGCCAGTCAACGCGTCGGCCTCCGCGCCGCTCACCGCGTCCTCGACGTGGCCCCAACCCCACCACGAACGGTGCTTGCCGACCATCCGGCCTCCCCGCCGTCAACCAGCCCGACTCGCCGTAACCTACTCGACCGACGGCGCAGCCGGTGGCCGCGTCTCCGGCGGCAGGAGCGGTGTCAGACCACCTCGAGGTTGGCCATCATGCCCATGTCCTCGTGTTCGGCGTTGTGGCAGTGGAAGAGGTAACGGCCGCGGTAACCGTCGAAACGGGTGATGATCTCCGCCGATTCGCCCGGCCGCAGCGCAACGGTGTCCTTGAGGCCCGCGTCGTGGGGCAGCGGCAGCCGGCCGCTGCGCGAGAGGATCCGGAAGCCGACCAGGTGCAGGTGCACGGGGTGGTGGACGTCGGCGACCAGCCGCCACACCTCCACCTCCCCGAGACCGACGGTGACGTCGGAACGAGCCGGGTCGAACGGCAGCCCGTCGATCACCCATCCATGATCGCCGTGCAGGCGACCGGCGCGGAAGGAGAAGTCGCGCACCCTGACGGCGTCCGACCGCCGCCAGGCCGGCAGATCGCCCGACAGGACGCGGGGGATGCGGCTGCCGTCGGCGGCCTTGCGCGCCACCCGGAAGGCCATCACCTCGCGGGTACGCCCGGAGCCCAGCCGGTTGACCACTCTGACGCGACCGCCGACCGGGACACCGGAGAAGTCGATGACCACGTCGTAACGCTCGGCCGGCGCGATCGGCAGCACACGATGGGTGACCGGCGCCGCCAGCAGCCCCTGGTCGGCGCCGACCTGGACGAGATCGAGCCGACGCCCGTCGTCGCTCACCGCTTCGAGCTCGTAGTGCCGGGCGTTGGAGGCGTTCAGGATCCGCAACCGGTAGCGAACCGCGTCCACCTCGTGCACCGGCCACGGGGCGCCGTTGACCAGGATCACGTCACCGAGGACCCCGCCGATATAGGGCTCGCGAACGCCCAGCCGCCCGCGCAGCGTCGGGTCGAGGGCGGGGTAGTCGAGACCGCCGTCAGCGGCGAACGAACGGTCCATGATCACGAGGGGGAGTTCGCGCCGCCCCGCGGGCAGACCGAGCGCGTCCTCGGCGTCGTCCCGGACGATCTGCAGCCCGGCCAGCCCCCGCCAGATCGCGGGAGCGGTGAAGTCCATCCGATGGTCGTGGTACCACAGCAGCGCCGGCCGCTGCTCCAACGGGAAGGTGTAGTCGCGCGTCAGCCGGGTCACCACGGCCCGCGGATCGTGGTGCATGCCGTGCCCGCTGCCGTGCCCACCGTGCCCGCTGCCGTGCCCACCGTGCCCGCGGTGGTGCCCGCCGTGGCCGGGATCCGGCCAGCCCTCGGGAAGGACAAGGTCCGTCGGATACCCGTCGGACGCCGCCGGGGTGCGTCCGCCGTGCAGGTGCACGACGGTCGGCACGGGCAACTCGTTGCGGTGGGTCACGGTGACCGGCCGGCCGCTGCGCGACTCGATCGTCGGCCCCGGGAAGGTCCCCTCGTACGTCCACACCGGCGTCCTGACACCCGGCAGGATCTCCACCGTCGCCTCCCGCTGGGTGATCTCGTAACGGTCGGCACCGCCCGCCGTGCTGACCGGCTTCAACACGGCGGGAATCGGCAGCGGCACCTGGAACGGCGGCGGTAGCGGTATGGCGCTGCGCAGCAGCGCACCCGTGACCGCCGGCCGGCGGGCCATCGCGGCCGACGCCGACAGCCCGGTGACCGCCATCGACCCGAGCGTCCCCCCGATGCCCAGCATCCGTCGCCTGGTCATGCCGGAGCCCACGTCGTGCTCACCCATCGCGGGCCTCCCGCCGCAGGAGGGGCCGACGCCAGACCGCGATGAACTGCACGACGAGCGCGGCGACGGTCATCACGCCCAGCGGGATGTGCAGCCACAGCGCGCCGTCCAAACCGGCGAGATACTGCACCGTCTCGGCCGCCACCACCGCCGTCGTGGCCAGGAACGGCCAGACCTGACGCAGCCGCACCCACACCACGACCGCCGCGATCACCTGCAGGTAGCCGATGGAGGTGACCACGTCGGCGCCGACCACGTGCCAGCGCAGGCTGTCGAAGTCACCGGTCAGATACACCCCGGCGAACACCGGCTGGCCGACGATCGCCACCACGTGCGCGCTGACGACGGCCCGCAGCACCCACCCGGCGCGGCCCGTCCGACCGACGGCCTCCGGCCGAGCCGGCGCGACCGGGCGGAACCTGTTGGCCGCGGTGGCCATGGGGCGTCCTCCTCACGTTGTCCTCGATGCGGAACACCACCACGTTATGACCTGCAGGGTTATCCTGCCCAAGACGAATATTGCTATGACGTTATGTCGTTGGAGGCATGACGGACACGACGGCGGGCACCGCCGCCACCCGGGACGCGCACGAACGAGGAGAGCCGTCATCGACCTGCACACGCTCAGGCAGTTCCTCGTGGTGGCCCGGCTGGAACACCTCAGCCGCGCGGCCGACGAACTCCACGTCGCCCAGCCGTCACTGAG
This sequence comes from Micromonospora sp. NPDC047707, assembly GCF_040704235.1. Classification (NCBI taxonomy): domain Bacteria; kingdom Bacillati; phylum Actinomycetota; class Actinomycetes; order Micromonosporales; family Micromonosporaceae; genus Micromonospora; species Micromonospora sp. NPDC047707. The sequence goes on along the minus strand of NZ_JBEYSU010000006.1, from coordinate 40,402 downwards.
CCGCACCATCGCCCGGCTGGAGAGCGAGCTCGGCACGCCCCTGTTCGACCGTGCCGGCCGGCTCCGGCTGAACGACGCCGGCAAACTCTTCCGCGACTACGTCGAACGGTCCCTCGGCGAGCTCGACGCGGGGCGGCGGGCCGTCGCCGAGGCCGCCAGCGAGGGCCTCGGCACCGTGCGACTGGCGTCGGAGACCTTCCTCGCCCTCGCCCGGCCGCTCGCGGCGTTCCGGCGGGCCCACCCCTCCATCGAGGTCGAACTGCACCAGATGGCCGCCGGTGACATGGCCCGCCACCTGCGCGCCCAGGACGTCGACCTCTGCGTCGCCACCCAGCCGATCCCCGCCGAGGGCCTGCAAGCGGTCCAACTGCTCGACGAAGCGGTGTGGCTGGCCACGCCGCTCGACCACCCGCTGGCGGCGCGCACCTCGGTCGGCGTCGACGACCTCGCCGACCAGCCCTTCATCACCACCCGCCAGGGGCACTGGCAACGCCGGCTCCTCGACCACCTCTTCGCCGCACGGGGCCGCACACCGAAGATCGTCTGTGAAGGCGACGAGCCCGCCGCCATCCAGGCCCTGATCGTCGCCGGGCTCGGCGTCGGTCTCGCTCCCGCCATCGCCCGCCGGGCCCCCAGTTCTTCCACCGTCGCCTGGGTGGCCGTCGACAGCCCCGACTCCCGCCGCACCCTCACCCTGCTCTGGGGGACCGGCAACCATCTCTCGACCGCCGCCCGCCTGATGCGCAGCACGATCACCGGCTGGGACTGGATCGCCGGAGAACCGTGAGCCGACCCGGACGGGTGTTCCCGGCCGGTCGGGCGCGCCGGTCGGCCAGTCGCCGACCTGCCGGTCGAGGACGGGTTCCGCCTGAACGACCTCGACCCACCAATCAATTCGATAATGTACATTATGTCAAGTAAACCGGATCGGCCCTCCCTCAGCCGGCCACCGGATCCACCAGCACTCGGTCCACGATCCGCGCCCCGGCCCGCTGCGGGGCCAGCGCCCGTGGGAGCGCCATGTAACCGTCGGCGCTGGGTAGCCGCACGGCGAACTCGTCGCCAAGGCGGAACGTGCGGTTGTCCCAGCCCTGCCGGGCGACGGGTGTGACCGTCAGGTCGCTCCACTGCGGAAACTGCGCCCGGACGAGGTCGCGTACGAGTTCCCCGTCGATGTCGACCATGGCTGGTGTGTCGTCCGGCTCGACTCGGACGTCCAACCGTTTGCGCTGCGCCTCGGCGGGGCGCTGCCGGAACCGTCTGCTCCCCTGCCCGCTCCCTCCCGAACGCGAAAACCATGCATAATACTGCTTATGCATGACAAAGCGGGCGAATCGGTAATGCGGCTGATCGAGGAGTTCCTGACCGACCGCACCACCCGCAAGCCCTCCCCGCACACGCTCGAGGCGTACCGCCGGGACCTGCGGACGGTGGCGGCCCTCGCGGTCGAGGAGGGCACCCCTCCCCTCCCCCTCGACGTCCTGCCCATCGCCGCCCTCTCCCCCCGGGTCCTGCGGGCGGCGTTCGCGCGGTTCGCCGCTCCCCGCTCCGCCGCGTCGGTGCACCGGGCGTGGTCCACCTGGAACAGCTTCTTCTCGTTCCTGGTCGCCGACGGGATCGTCGCCGGCAATCCGATGCCGGCGGTGGGGCGGCCCCGCGCACCGCTCCCCCGGCCCAAGCCGCTGCGCGGCGCGGACACCCCGGAGCAGTTGCTGGCGGCGGTGGCCCGCGCCGACGGGCGGCAACGCGACCCGTGGCCCGAACGGGATCTGGCGGTGCTGGCCCTCGCCCTGTGCGCGGGACTGCGGCTGTCCGAGCTGCTGGCGCTGCGGGTGGCGTCGCTGGCCGGGCGGGCCGGTGAGCGGCGGCTCGACGTGGCCGGCAAGGGTGGGCGGCCGCGGGTGGTGCCGGTGGAGCCGGAGTTGGACGTGGTGCTGGCGGACCATCTGGACAGTCGCCGGCGCCGGTTCGGCGCCCGCAGCGTACGCCCCGACTCGCCGTTGCTGGTGGACCGGCGGGGTGAGGCGTTGCGCCGGGGTGGGTTGCAGTACCTGGTGGACTCCTGTTACCGGCGGGCGGGGATCGGTGACCGGGTGCCGCGGGGGGCGCGGCTGCACGCGTTGCGGCACACGTTCGCGACGCGGTTGGCGGAGGACGGGGCGAGCGCGGCGGAGATCATGCGGTTGCTGGGGCACGCGTCGTTGGCGTCGTCGCAGGCGTACATCGAGGTGACGGCGGGTCAGCAGCGGGCGGCGGTGCGGGCGAACCGCACGTACCGGGCGTTGGCGGGGTTGCTGCCGGCTCAGGACGGGGGCGGCTGAGCGGATCGCCGGGAGGCCGGTGGTGGCGGATGCGGTGGCCGGGCGGGGTGTGGCAGGCTGGGCCCGGACGCGACTGGCGGCACCGGGGATGGAGTTGACCATCGGGGAGCTCGTCGCGGAAGGTCGACCGCCTGGGCCTTCCGCGGGGCGAGGTGACCCATGTCCCGATCGACGACGACGGCCCGGCTGTTGCCGGGTGGGCCGGTGGCGGATCAGGTGCTGGCCGAGGTGGCCGGGGATGTGCGGGCGTTGCGGGCGGTGGGGGTGACGCCGTCGTTGGCGACGGTGCTGGTCGGTGACGACGACGCGAGCGCCGGCTACATCCGGATCAAGCAGCGGCAGGCGGCGGAGTTGGGGTTCGCGTCGCCGCATGTGCATCTGCCGGCGTCGGCGTCGCAGGCGGACCTGCACGCGGTGTTGGCGGACTTCAGCGCCGACCGGGCCGTGCACGGGGTGCTGGTGCAGCATCCGATCCCGGCGCGGTTGGACTACGACCGGGCGGTGGAGGTGCTGGACCCGGACAAGGACGTGGACGGGATGCACCCGGTGAACATGGGGCGGCTGGCGTTGGGGTTGCCGGGGCCGTTGCCGTGCACGCCGGCGGGTATCGAGGCGTTGCTGGCGTACCACGGGGTGCCGGTGGCGGGCCGGGAGGTGGTGGTCCTGGGCCGGGGTGCGACGTTGGGCCGGCCGCTGGCGATGCTGCTGGCGCAGAAGCGGCCGACGGCGAACGCGGCGGTGACGGTGGTGCACACCGGGGTGGCGGACTGGCCGCGGTACACGCGGCGGGCGGACATCCTGGTGGCGGCGGCGGGGGTTCCGGGGATCGTGCGGCCGGAGCACGTGCGTCCGGGTGCGGTGGTTGTCGGTGGCGGGGTGCGGTACGAGGGGCGGCGGTTGCTGCCGGATGTGGACGAGTCGTGCGCGGAGGTGGCGGGGGCGATCACGCCCCGGGTCGGTGGGGTGGGGCCGACGACGGTGGCGATGCTGTTCCGCAACGCGGTGCGCGCCGCCCGCCGGGCCGCACGACCGGCCACCGGGGGTTAGCCGAGGTCGACCACGAGTGGCCGGTGGTCGGAGATGGTCGACAGGGGTGTGCGGACGGCGGTGACCGGCGGGAGCAGGTCGAGGCCCTGCCGGTCGGCGAGGACGTGGTCGAGTTGGACGCGGGGCTGGCCGGCCGGGTAGGTGGGGCGGCGGCCGAGGGGGCGCCAGCCGCTGATCAGGCGGGCGGCTCCGGCGGGCAGGTTGAGGTCGCCGAGGAGGATCCGCGGCGCGGGCAGGGTGCGCAGCGCGCGGACGGTCTGCCGGAGCTGCCTGGCGTTCCAGCCGGGGACGAACGACAGGTGGGTGGCGGCGACGGTGAGCGGGCCGCGGGGGGTGTCGAGGACGGCGGCGAGCACGACGCGGGGTTCGTCGTGCAGCAGGACGAGCCCGCCGCCGGGGCCCGGCACGTACACCGGTGAGCGGACCGGCGCGGGTTTCAGGCGGGTGACCCGCCATTTGGTGACGGGGTGGCGGCTGACCAGGCCGACGCCGTAGCAGGGTTCGCCGTGGCCGTCGTCGTCGTGGGTGAGCGGTCGGAACTGTTCGCCGGGGGTGCCGACGACGGCGGCGGCGAAGCGGTGTTCGGGGGCGCCGAGGGCGCGGGCGGCGATGGCGGTCAGGTCGAGCTTGCCGCTGCGGCTCTGGTCGCGGTCGACCTCCTGCAGGGCGAGGACGTCGGCGTCGAGGGCGTTGACGGCGGTGGTGAGCCGGTCGGGGTCGACCAGCCCGTCGGTGAGGGACCGGCCGTGCAGGAGGTTGAAGGTGGCCAGGCGCACCTGGTCACTGTATGCCGCCGTGGCATGGTTGCCGGGTGCTGAAGGTGCTGGTGTGTTCGGTGCTGGTGTTCGTGGCGGTGGGCTCGGTCGGGGTGTGGTTGCGGCGGCGTCGCGGCCGGTGACGGGGCCGCGGGGGGGCGGTGAGGCTGGCCACAGCGGTTCCGCGTCGTGGGGCGGGGGTGGGCAGAATGGCCGCCCGTGGACCTGGACCCCTTTTCGCTGACCGCCCTGCTCGCCGTCGCCGCGATGGCGGGGTGGGTGGACGCGGTGGTCGGTGGTGGGGGTCTGTTGCTGTTGCCGGCGTTGCTGGTGGGGGTGCCGGGGATGCCGGTGGCCACGGCGTTGGGTACGAACAAGCTGGCGGCTGTCGCGGGGACGGCGACGGCGGCGGTGACGTACGCCCGGCGCACGAAGCTGGACTGGGCGGTGGCGGGCCCGGCGGCGGGCCTGGCGGTGTTGTGCGCGGGTGTGGGGGCGGCGTTGGCCGGGGCGGTGCCGGCGTCGGCGTACCGGCCGGTGGTGCTGGCGGTGCTGGTGGCGGTGGCCGTGTTCGTGGTGGCGCGGCCGCGGTTGGGGGTGGTGGCGCAGCCGCACCGGCGTACCCGGGCCCGGATGGTGGTGGCGGTGGCGGTTGCCGGGGTGGGCATCGCGCTGTACGACGGTCTGGTGGGGCCGGGGACGGGCACGTTCCTGGTGTTGGCGTTCACGGCGCTGGTGGGCGCGGACTTCGTGCACGGGTCGGCGATGGCGAAGATCGTCAATGCGGGCACGAATCTGGGTGCGCTGGTGGTGTTCGCCGCGACCGGGCACGTGTGGTGGCTGCTCGGGGCGGCTATGGCGGTGTGCAACATCGCCGGGGCGGTGCTGGGGGCGCGGATGGCGCTGCGCCGGGGGTCCGGGTTCGTGCGTGGGGTGCTGCTGGTGGTGGTGCTGGCGCTGGTGGGCAGGCTCGGGTACGACCAGTGGTTGGCGGGCTGAGCGGCGGGGCGGGCGGTCGCTGACCCGCGCCGGGTGGCCGGGCACCGGGCGTGTGATCATCGGCGGGTGGCGGTGCGGGCGGAACACGACCGGGCGGTGCTGGCGGACCTGCTGGGTGCGGATCCGGTGTTGCACGCGTACCAGTTGGGTGATCTGGACGACTTCTTCTGGCCGTACACGTCGTGGTTCCGCCGTGGGGAGGCGGTGGCGCTGCTGTACCACGGGGCGGTGCCGGCGACGTTGCTGGCGTTCGCCCCGCCGGCGGGGTTGGCGGGGTTGGCGGCGCTGCTCGGTGACCTGGCGCCGGTGTTGCCGGCGCGCCTGTACGCGCATCTGTCCCCCGGTCTGGAGGCGGCGTTGGCGGGCGCGTTCACGGTGGGGGCGAGCGGTGGCCACCTGAAGATGGCGTTGACCGATCCGGTGCGTCTGGCGGCGGTGCCGCCGGCCGGGGTGGTGCTGGGCGCGGCGGATCTGCCGGCGCTGCGGGCGCTGTACGCGGAGGCGTATCCGGGCAACTGGTTCGATCCCCGGATGGTGGACACCGGCCAGTACGTGGGGGTGCGCGACGGCGGTGGCCTTGTCGCGGTGGCCGGGGTGCACGTGTGGTCGCCGCGTTACCGGGTGGCTGCGGTCGGGAACGTGACGACTCATCCGCGGGCGCGGGGTCGGGGCCTGGGGGCGGCGGTGGTGGCGGCGTTGTGCCGGCGGCTGCGGTCCTCGGTGGAGCATGTGACGTTGAACGTGCGGGCGGACAACGGGCCGGCGGTGCGGTTGTACGAGCGGCTCGGTTTCACCCGCGTCGCCGACTACGGGGAGTTCACGCTGACCGGGCGTTGACGCCCCGCCGGGTGGGTCGTGGCCCCTCGGCGGGGGGTCGTGTGCTACCGGCGCGCGTCGAAGCGGCCGGCGCGGATTTCCCGCAGGGCCCGGCGGCGGGTGTCGCCGCGCAGCGTGTCCACGTAGAGGCGGCCGGCGAGGTGGTCGGTCTCGTGTTGCAGGGCGCGGGCGAGGAACCCGGAGCCGGTGATGGTCAGCGGTTCGCCGTGCTGGTCGACGCCGTGCGCGGTGGCGTGCATGGCGCGCGGGGTCGGGAAGTACAGGCCGGGGATGGACAGGCAGCCCTCGTCGTCGTCCTGGAGTTCCTCGGACAGTTCCAGCGTCGGGTTGATCAGGTGGCCGCGGTGCCCGTCGGCGTCGTAGACGAACACCTGGGCGCTGACGCCGATCTGCGGGGCGGCGACGCCGGCCCGGCCGGGCGCGCCGAGCAGGGTGTCCATCAGGTCGGTGACCAGGGCGCGCAGTTCGGCGTCGAAGGTGGTGACCGGCTCGGCGGGGGTCCGCAGCACCGGGTCGCCGATGATCCGGATCGGGCGCATCGTCATGCGGGCAAGGTTATCGGTCGGTCCCGGCGGCGCTCGCCGGCCCGCCGCTGTCGGTGGGGCGGTGGCGGACGAGGACCTCGATGCCGTCGAGGATGCGGGCCAGGCCGAAGTCGAACGCCCGCTGCGGGTCGCCGGCGGCCTGGTACTCCTGGCCCGCGGCGGTGCCGACGCGGGCGGCGAGCGGGAACCGGCGCGGGTCGAGGGCCTTCTCCAGGTACGGGGCGTGCGCCGCCCACCACTGCTGCTCGGTCATGCCGGTGCTGGCGGCGGCCTGGGCGGCCTCCACGGCGCTGCGGACCGCGCCGTGGACGAACCCGTCGACGAGGGTGACGACGGCGTCCATCTCCAGGTCGGTCAGGCCGATTCCGTCGACGGCGCGCAGCTCCTGCTCGTAGCGGGCGATCAGGTGGGGGCCCAGCGGGGGGCGGGTGGTGGCGACCTGCAACAGCCACGGGTGCCGCAGGTAGCGGGCCCAGTTGTCCCGGGCGACCCGCTCCAGGCGGGCCCGCCAGCCGGCGCCCGGGTCGTCGGTCGCGGCGTCGACGGTCTCCCCGTGGACGGTGTCGAGCATGACGTCGAGGAGTTCACCCTTGCCCGGCACGTACGTGTAGAGGCTCATCGTGCCGACGCCGAGGCGTTCGGCGACGCGCCGCATGGACAGGGCGGCGAGCCCTTCGGTGTCGGCGACCTCGATGGCCGCCCGGACGATGCGGTCGACGGACAGGTCGGGCCGGCCCCTGCGGCTCACCCGCTCCCGGGTCCGCCACAGCAGGGCGAGGCTGCGGGCGGGATCGCCGGTGCCGCTGTACTCGGTCGTCACGCCGATCACCCTACCGTCCGCCGTACCGTATGATGTACCGTACGGCGTACGGAAACCGAGGATCGGGGGTGCGGATGCCAACGGCGATCGACGCGCAGGGGCTGCGCAAGCGGTACGGCGACACGCGGGCGCTGGACGGGCTGGACCTGACCGTCCCCGCCGGCGGAGTGTGCGGGCTGCTCGGCCCGAACGGGGCGGGCAAGACCACGACGGTGCGGATCCTCACCACCCTGCTGCGCCCGGACGCGGGCCGCGCCACCGTCGCCGGCGCCGACGTGCTGCGCCACCCCGACCGGGTCCGCGCGCGCATCGGCCTGGTCGGTCAGCACGCCGCCGTCGACGAGGTGCTCAGCGGCCGGCAGAACCTGGTGCTCTTCGCGCGCCTGCACCACCTGCCGATCTCCCGGGCGCGGGCACGGGCGGCGGAACTGCTCGACCGGTTCGACCTCGCCGACGCCGCCGACCGGCCGGTCGGCACGTACTCCGGCGGCATGCGCCGCCGGCTCGACCTGGCCGCCGGGCTGATCCTCGACCCGCCGGTGCTCGTCCTCGACGAGCCCACCACCGGCCTGGACCCGCGGGCGCGGGCGCAGGTGTGGGACGCCGTGCGCGGGCTCGCCGCGGCCGGCACCACCGTGCTGCTGACCACGCAGTACCTGGAGGAGGCCGACCAGTTGGCCGACACCCTGCGGGTCGTCGACCGGGGCCGGGTGATCGCCGCCGGCACCCCGGACGAGTTGAAGACCGCGCTCGGCGGTGACCGCGTCGACGTGGTGCTGTCCCGCCCCGACGATCTGGACCGGGCGGTACGCCTCGTCGCCGTCGCCGTCGGCGCGGCACCCGACGTCGACCCGGCGGCGCTGCGGCTCAGCGTGCCCGTCACGCGGCGGGTCACGGCTCTCGCCGCCGTGCTGCGGGCGCTCGACGACGCGGGGCTCGCCGCGGCGGACGTCGCGGTGCGCCGCCCCACCCTCGACGAGGTGTACCTGCGGCTCACCGCCCGGGACGCCCCCGACACCGACCGGACGGTGACCGTGTGACGACCCTGCCCGCACAGCGGCTGCGCTTCGCCGTCTCCGACAGCCTGGTGCTCACCGGCCGCGCGCTCGCACACGCGGTCCGCCAACCGGTGCCGGTGCTGGTCGGGCTGCTCTTCCCGGTGCTGCTGGTGCTGATGTTCGGCTACCTGTTCGGCGGCGCGATGACCGTGCCCGGCGGCGGTGACTACCGGGAGTTCCTGCTGCCCGGCATGTTCGCCATGACGATGGTCTTCGGCATCGAGGCCACCTACACGGCGGTGGCCACCGACGCCGCCCGGGGCGTCACCGACCGGTTCCGGACGCTGCCGATGGCGCCGTCGGCGGTGGTCACCGGCCGGGCCGCCGCCGACCTGCTCCACTCGGCGACCGGCCTGGCCGTGATGCTCGCCTGCGGGCTGGCCGTCGGCTGGCAGTGGCGGGCCGGGCCGGCGCGGGCGCTGGCCGCGGTGGGACTGCTCCTGCTGCTGCGCTTCGCGCTGATCTGGGTCGGCATCCACCTGGCGTTGGTGCTGCGCCGCCCCGAGTCGGTGGTCGCGTTGCAGATCCTGGTGTGGCCGGTCGGGTTCACCTCCAACGCGTTCGTCGCACCCGACTCGATGCCGGGCTGGCTCGCGGCGCTCGCCGGGTGGAACCCGCTGTCGGCCACCGTCGCGGCCTGCCGGGAGCTGTTCGGCAACCCGGGCTGGGGCGGCGACACGTTCGCCGCGCAGCACGCCGTCGCCCTCGCCGTCGCCTGGCCGCTGCTGCTGATCGCGGTGTTCCTGCCGCTGTCCGTGCGCCGCTACCACCGGTCGGGCCGGTGACGCGACGGCGTGCCGCCCGCCGACCGCGACGGCGACTTCGCCGACGCGTACGCGCGCCTGGAACTGCTGGAGGCTGCCGGCCACGGCACCGGCCCGGGCATGGCCGACCGGGTCCGCGCCGCCCTGGACGAGTTCGCCCTGGACGAGTTGGCCCGGCCGCGCTGAACGGCGCTCCCCGCCGCGACGCCGGGTGCCGTCACGGCCGCTGTGGAGCTGAGCCGTCGACGACATCACGGCCGAGGCGGCCCGAACCGTTCACGACATCAGTTCCACAGCGGGCCGGGCCACGGGTCCGTCCGGGAACGGCGCCGACGGACCTGCGCCGGTGAGACGGCGTGGAACCGGCGACGGCGCCACCGGCCGGCAAGGGCGCCGCCGGCCGGCAAGGGCGCCGCCGGCCGGCAAGGGCGCCGCCGGCCGGCAAGGGCGTCACCGGCCGGCGAGGGTGGCGCGGACCGGTCCGGTCTTGGCGGCGGCCTCGGCGACCTCGGCGTCCGGGTCGCTGCCCCAGGTGATGCCGCCGCCGGCCCACACGTGCAGCCGCTCGGCGTCGGCGGCGGCGGTGCGGATGGTCAGGCCCAGGTCGACCCGGCCCGCGGCGACCCAACCCAGCGCGCCCATGCTGGCGCCCCGACCGACCGGTTCCAGGGCCGCGAGGTGCTCCAGGGCGGCGAGCTTCGGCGCGCCGGTGACCGACCCGCCGGGGCAGACGGCCCGGAGCAGATCGGCCAGGCCCAGGCCGTCGGCGACGGCCGCCGACACGGTGGACTCGGCCTGCCACAGGTCGCACCAGCGGCGTACGGCGAACAGCTCGTCCACCCGAACGCTGCCGGTGCGGGCGACGCGGGCCAGGTCGTTGCGTTCCAGGTCGACGATCATGACGTGTTCGGCGCGTTCCTTCGCGCTGGCCAGCAGCTCGGCGCGGCCGGCGGCGGTGGCCCGGCGGGTGCCCTTGATGGGTCGGGTGAGCACCCGCCCGCCGGTGACCTCCACCAGGGTCTCCGGGGAGGCGCAGCCGATCGCCCAACCGGCGCCGGTCAGGGTGCCGCCGTAGCGGGCGCCGGGCAGCGCGCCCAGGCGGGCGAGGGCCGGCAGCGGGTCGCCGGTGTAGGGGGCGGCGGCGTGCCCGACGAGGTTGACCTGGTAGACGTCGCCGCGGCCGATGGCGTCGCGGACGGCGCGCACGGCGTCGGCGTGCTGCCGCGGCGTCCAGCTCTCCGCCCACGTTCCGAGCCACCAGCCGGCAGCCGGCCGGCGCGCGGGGGCGGCGGCCGCGGCGTGCCGGTAGACGACGACCGCGACCTCGGGCAGCGCCGGGGCCGGGTTCGGGGCGCCCACGGCGCCGCCGGCGATGGCCGCGCCGGCGGCGGCGGAGACGTACAGGGCGGCCCCGCACACCCCGCCGGGGCGGTGGGCGGGGGCCGGGCGGGCGAGGTCGTCCAGGTGGAGGCCGTGGGCGGCGAGGAAGGCCTGCGCGGTCGCGGCCGGGTCGCCGCCGTCGGCGGGCCGCCATTCCCAGCGGGCCGACTCGACGAGGGTACGGCGGCAGCCGGCCGGCGCCCCCGGCACATCGACCACTACCCGTGGGAGCGTTTCCACGCCGTCTGGCCCAATCTGCCTCGTCCGTTCAGCGGATTTCGTGTCTCGCACGCGCGTACCTGCTCGATGCCGGCCACTTTCGCTTGGTACTGTGCGTCACTGGTCATGTGAACCATGACACAGTGCCCCCACAGTCCGGAGAACCCGATGTGCCAGCACCAACCCACCTGCCCCTCCGCTGAAGCGACCGACCGGGACGCCGCCAAGGCCATCGCCTGTTTCCCTGAGCAGGGCTGGAGCCTGCTCTGCAACGGGGTCATCGTCTTCGAGGACACCGGCGAGCTGCTTCCCGACGGCCGCACCATCGCCCCGCACCGCGGCCCCGCCCGCCACGCCCTCGTCGCCTGACCGACCACTCAGCGTAACGTTGCTGTTCACGCCGGCTTCAGGCTAGTCCCCCGGTCCGGGACCAGTGGCGGCGGAGTCGACGTGAGCGGCCGGGGCGGCCCACGACCGCCCCGGCGGCACCCTCGTCAGCTCTCGAACGCCTCCGGCGCCGGGCACGAGCAGACCAGGTTCCGGTCGCCGTACGCGCCGTCGATGCGGCGCACCGGCGGCCAGTACTTCCCCGCCCGCTCGGCGGCCGGGTAGGCGCCCACCGTCCGCGGGTACGGGTGCGGCCACTCGTCGGCCGACACCATCGCCGCCGTGTGCGGCGCGTTCGCCAGGGGGTTGTCCCCGGCCGGCCACTCCCCCGACCCCACCTTGTCGATCTCCGCCCGGATCGCGATCATCGCGTCGCAGAACCGGTCCAGCTCGGCCAGGTCCTCGCTCTCGGTCGGCTCCACCATCAGCGTCCCCGCCACCGGGAACGACATCGTCGGCGCGTGGAACCCGTAGTCGATCAGCCGCTTCGCCACGTCGTCGACGCTCACCCCGGTCGCCTTCGTCAGCGGCCGCAGGTCCAGGATGCACTCATGGGCGACGAGGCCCTTGTTGCCCGCGTACAGCACCGGGAAGTGCCCGCGCAGCCGCGCCGCCACGTAGTTCGCCGCGAGCACCGCCACCCCGGTGGCCCGGGTCAGCCCGGACGCGCCCATCATCCGCAGGTACGCCCACGGGATCGGCAGGATGCCCGCCGACCCGTACCGGGCCGCGGAGATCGCCGGCCGGCCCTCGGCGGCGGTGAGCGGGTCGCCGGGCAGGAACGGCGCCAGGTGCGCCCGCACCGCCACCGGACCCACCCCGGGGCCGCCGCCGCCGTGCGGGATGCAGAACGTCTTGTGCAGGTTCAGGTGTGACACGTCCGCGCCGAACGTGCCGGGCTTGGCGAACCCGACCAGGGCGTTGAGGTTCGCCCCGTCCACGTACACCTGGCCGCCGGCGTCGTGGACCTTCGCGCACAGCGACGCGATCCCCGTCTCGTACACGCCGTGCGTCGACGGGTACGTCACCATGATCGCGGCGAGCGAGTCCCGATGCTTGTCGATCTTCGCGTCGAGGTCGACCAGGTCGACGTTCCCGTCGGCGTCGCAGCCGACCACGACCACCCGCATGCCCGCCATCACCGCCGACGCGGCGTTGGTGCCGTGCGCCGACGACGGGATCAGGCACACCTCCCGGTGCCCCTCGCCGCGGGAGCGGTGGTACGCGCGGATCGCCAGCAGCCCGGCCAGCTCACCCTGCGAGCCGGCGTTGGGCTGCACGCTGACCGCGTCGTAGCCGGTCACCTCGGCCAGCCAGCCCTCCAGCTGGGCGATCATCTCCCGGTAGCCGGCGGTCTGCGACGGCGGCGCGAACGGGTGGATGTGCGCGAACTCCGCCCAGCTCACCGGCTCCATCTCGGTGGTGGCGTTGAGCTTCATCGTGCACGACCCCAGCGGGATCATGCCCCGGTCCAGGGCGTAGTCGAAGTCGGCCAGGCGCCGCAGGTAGCGCAGCATCGCCGTCTCCGAGTGGTGGGTGCGGAACACCGGGTGGGTGAGGAAGTCACTCGTGCGGGACAGGCCCGCCGGCAGCGCCGCGTCCAGGTCGCCGGTGAACGCCGGCACCCCGAACGCCGCCCACACCTGCTCCAGATGGCCGGTCGTGGTGGTCTCGTCGCAGGAGATCCCGACCCGGTCGGCGTCGACCAGCCGCAGGTTCACGCCGCGCCGCGCGGCGGCCGCGACGACGTCGGCGGCCCGGCCGGGCACGGTCGCGGTGACGGTGTCGAAGAACGCGACGTCCGCGACGCCGACGCCGCCGGCGCGCAGCCCGGCCGCGAGCCGCGCCGCCATCTCGTGGGTACGCGCCGCGATCGCCCGCAGCCCGTCCGGGCCGTGGTACACGGCGTACATGCCGGCCATCACCGCGAGCAGTACCTGCGCGGTGCAGATGTTGCTGGTCGCCTTCTCCCGCCGGATGTGCTGCTCGCGGGTCTGCAACGCCAGCCGGTAGGCCGGGTTGCCGTCGACGTCCCGGGACACGCCGACCAGCCGGCCGGGCAGCACCCGCTCGAGGCCCGCGCGTACCGTCAGGTAACCGGCGTGCGGCCCACCGAACCCCATCGGTACGCCGAACCGCTGGGTGGTGCCGGCGGCGATGTCGGCGCCGATCTCGCCCGGCGGGCGCAGCAGGGTCAGCGCGAGCAGGTCCGCGGCCACGGTCACCAGCGCGCCGGCGGCGTGGGCGGCGTCGACCAGGCGGGAATGGTCCCGGACCGCCCCGGACGCGCCCGGGTACTGCAGGTGCAGGCCGAAGAACTCCGCCGGCAGCTCCTCGATTCCCAGGTCGACCACGCGCACGTCGATGCCGAGCGGCTCCGCCCGGCCGGTGATCACCGCGACGGTCTGCGGCAGGGCGTCCGCGTCGACCACGTACACCGGGCTGGTGCTCTTCGAGGCGCGGCGGGCGAGGGTCATCGCCTCGGCCGCGGCGGTGCCCTCGTCGAGCATGGAGGCGTTCGCGGTGGCCAGCCCGGTCAGGTCGGTGACCATCGTCTGGAAGTTCAGCAGCGCCTCGAGGCGGCCCTGGCTGATCTCCGGCTGGTACGGCGTGTACGCCGTGTACCAGGCCGGGTTCTCCAGCACGTTGCGGCGGATCACCGCCGGGGTGTGGGTGCCGTGGTAGCCGAGCCCGATCATGGACACGGCGACGGTGTTGCGGGCGGCCAGGGCGCGCAGCTCGGCGAGCGCGTCGTGTTCGCTGGCCGGCGCCGGCAGGTCGAGGGTGCCGTGCCAGCGGATCACCTCGGGGATCGCCGCGTCCATCAGCTCGTCGACGGAGCCGTAGCCGACGGCCTCCAGCATCCGGCGCTCGTCGTCCGGGTCGGGGCCGATGTGGCGGGCGGCGAACTGCTCTGCGGTCATGGGCTGCGCTCCCGGGGGGCGAGGTCGACAGGTCGCCCTCCCCCTCTGTCGCGCCCACGGGCGCTCCACAGTGCCTGCCCACGCGGTCCTTTTGCCTGAGAGGTTCCGGGGAGGATTTGCCCCTTCGGCGCCGCCCCGGGTGGTTGCGGGCGGTCTCTCCCACGTGGGTGCTACCGGCATGGTCAACGCTACCAGCGGGCAGGAATCCCGCGCCCGCGTCCCCCGGGCCGCCGCGCCCCCGGCTAGGACGCGACGGGCGTCACACCCGCCGGCGCGGGCGCGGGCGCGGCGGTGCGGTCGGCGAGCGCCGGCAGCAGCCGGCCCAGCGGCGCGTCCACCGTCAGCGCCGCGTACGCGTCGCCGCGGGTCGGGCCCTGGTTGACGATCGCGACCGGGATGCCCAGCTTCGCCGCCCGCAGCACGAACCGCCGCCCCGACATCACCGTCAACGACGATCCCAGCACCAGCAGCAGCCGCGCGGACTCCACCAGCGCGAAGCAGCGGGCCACCCGCGGCGCGGGCACCGTCTCGCCGAAGAACACCACGTCGGGTTTCAGCATGCCGGTGCGGCACACCGTGCAGTCGACGGTCCGGAACCGGGTCACCGCCGCCTCGGCGAGGTCCACGTCACCGTCGGGGTTGACCGCCGCCACCCGCGCGTCGAAGCCCGGGTTGGCCTCGGTCAGCCGCCGGTCCACCTCCTCCCGGGAGGTGCCGTTGCCGCAGTCCAGGCAGACCACCTCGTCGAGGCGGCCGTGCAGCTCCACCACCCCGCCGCTGCCCGCCGCGGTGTGCAGGCCGTCGACGTTCTGGGTGATGATCCCGTCGACCAGGCCGGCGTGCTGCAGGCGGGCCACCGCCCGGTGGCCGTCGTTCGGGGCGGCCCGGGCGATCGTCCGCCATCCCAGGTGGCTGCGCGCCCAGTAGCGCCGCCGCGCCGCCGGGTCGCCGGTGAACGCCTGGTACGTCATCGGGGTGTGCCGGCGGGCCGCGCCGCTGGGCCCCCGGTAGTCGGGGATGCCCGACTCGGTGGACAGGCCCGCCCCGCTGAGCACCACCACCCCACCGCCGCCGACCAGGCGCGCCAGGGGGTCGACCATCTCCTGCGTCACGCACCAATGCTGCCTCACCATCCGCTCCGCCGCCCACGCGCGGCCCGGGACGCCCGGCTGCGGGCAACCCCGGCGCCGGTCCACACCGCCGGGTTCGCGCCCGAGTTGAGGGTTCAGCCCTCCGCCACCCGCAAACCACCGGCAAAAGCCTCAAAAAGGAGCTCAATGAGAAACTTGAAGGTGTGAACGCCGACGAGATGACCCGCCACATCCTGGACACCTGCGACGGTGTCACCGCCCTCGAAGCCACCGGCGACCGGTTCTTCGTCTACGACCCGCGCGGCGACCTTCCCCCCGAGCGGCAGCTTCCGTTCGCGACGATCGTCACCGGCGACCACTACGACACCGTGTCCGACCTGAGCCGGCCGGGCGCCTACCGGCTCAACATCGGGCTCACCCGCGCCGGCTACTCGGCGCTGTTCGGCGCCGCCCCGTCCCGCCGCGACGAGCGGGGCGTCCTGGACACCGGTGCCGACCACGCGGCGACGGACACCCTGATGCCGCACCCGATCTACGCCTCCCAGCACTGGGTGTGCGTGGTCGACCCCGGCGAGGCGACCCTGCCGGCGGTGCGGGCGTTGCTGGCCGAGGCGTACGCCTTCGCCGCCCGCAAGTACGCCAACCGGCGAACCCGACGCTCACCGGCCTGACGCCGGCCCCGGCGTGGGGCCGGCCGCACGCCGGACCCCACGCCGGATCACCGCTGACCGTGGCGGGGCAACGCACCCTGCCCGGCGCCCGCGGCGACCGCCGGGGCGTCCTGCGCCAGCCGCTGCATCGTCCGCGCCAGGTGCTCGCTGCCGTCGTCGAGGTGCCGCGCCGCCGCCTGCATGTGCGAGATCATCATCTCGCCGTAGATGCGCAGCGCCTCCCGCGCCGCCACCGAGTCGTCGAAGCTCGCACCCGCCGACGCGCGGTACTCCTGCACCGCCCGCTCCGCCTCCTGCCGGGCCTCCTCCGCCGCCGCCCGCACGTAGCTCTCGTACTGCGTCCGGGCGTACTCGGCGACCCGCCGGGCGTAGTCGTGCGCCTGGGCGATGATCTGCTCGGCCTCCCGCTGCGCCGCCGACAGCAGGTTCACCTCCTTGGCCGCCGGCACCGCCGCCGCCCCCGCGCTCGGCAGCACCCCGTGCCGGTGCAGCTCCAGGTGGTCGTTGAGCCGCTCGTTCTCCGCCCGCAGGTGCGCGATCTGCGACGCCAGCAGATCCAACTCGTCGGCCACCTGCACCCGGAACCGGTCCACGTCGGCGTTGTCGTAGCCCCGGCGGGTGAACGAGGCGGAGCCGAACTCCCACCGCCGCACCCGGTCCGAGGTCATCCGCACCTGCACACCACCGGCGACGTGCACACCGTCGTACCGACTGATCTGGCTCGTGCTCACCGTACCCGCCCTTCGTTCGTCACTGCGGGGCTCGCGACCTCACTCCTCGGGCTCACGGGACCTGCCTCCCATCGCCGGCCGCCGGGGCCGCCGCCTGCTGCACCGCCGTCCGCCACGACGGGCCGTACCAGTGCGCGCCCAACCCCTCGTGGTGCAGCTGCCCGGCGTGGTAGCCGGCGCGGCCCAGGGCCGTCACCGCGTGCGACACCATGTCGTCGGAGCCGCACACGAACACGTGCCGGGACCGCCAGTCGCCGTCCGCGAGAGCCCGGTCCACCGGGTACGCGAACGCCTCCGGCCGGCGCACGTCCATGCCGACCACGTAGGTCACCGACAGCCACGGGTGCGACGACGCCAGCTTGTCGATGGCGTCGCTGTCGTAGAACTCCGTCCGCGACCGCGCCCCCACGTACAGGTCGACCCGCCGCCGGGAACCCTCCGCCGCGACCTGCTCCACCAACGCCTTCACCGGCGCCCAGCCGGTGCCGCCGGCCAGCAGCAGCAGGTCCGCCGACCCCGCCGAGGCCAGCGTCAACCGGTCACCGACCGGCGACGACAGGTGGATCTGGTCGCCGGTCGTGCACCCGTACACCAGACGGGACGACACCGCGCCACCCGGCGCGGCCCGCACGTGCAGCTCCACGGTGCCGTCGCTGCGGGGGGCGTTCGCCGGCGAGTAGTACCGCCACGACCGCACCGACGGGTGCGACACCCCGATCGACTGCCCGGGATCGAACGGCAGCAGGTACTGCGGACGCAACGTCAGCACCGCCACGTCGAACGCCCGCCGCTCGTGGGCGACGATCTCCGCCACCCACCACGGCGGGTTCACCGCCTCCGCGGCCTGCGCGCCGTCCATCATCACCTTCGACACCAGCCCGTACGCGCCGGCCCAGTCCTGAGCCAGCTCGTCGGTCCACTGGTCGGCCAGGAAGTGCCGCAACGTGGCCAGCAACGCCTCACCCACCGCCGGGTAGTGCTCGGCGCGGACGGCGAACTTGCGGTGGTCCGCGCCGAGGTCGGTGAGGAACCCGACCAGCCGGTCCACCTGGTCCACGTTCGACACGACGTGCCCCAGCGCGGTCACCAGCCGGTCCCGCTGCCCCGCCATGTTCGTCGGGAACATCTGGCGGGTCTCCGGATGCGCCAGGAACAGTGTGGAATAGAAGTAGAGCGGCACCTGGTCGCCGTGCGCGGCGACCAGGGACCAGCTCTGCTTGAGCCGGGCGACGTCCACGCTCAGACGCTCGCCCGGGTCCCGCCAACCACCACCTGGTCCTTCACCTGGGCCAGCACCGCCTGCACGTCGGCGATGATGTCGCCCGGCACACCCAGCTCGGTGAGCGTGTCGGTGAGGTGGCCACCCACCAGCGCGTAGTGCGCGGACGGGATGTTCAACGGCTGGTGCGCCTCGGCCAGGCCCCGCCCGGCGTACTCGTTCGGCCCGCCCAGCACCACCGTCAGCATCAGCACCATGTGCCGCCGCTGAGCCGGCATGTCCACATCGGTGAAGTAGCCGGCCAGCTCCGGGTCGGCGAGAACCTTGTCGTAGAACAGATCCACGGCCGCCTTGACCGAACCGGCACCGCCGATCCGCTCGTAGTGGGAGGTGGGGGCGGTCTCTTCGGTAACCGTCACGGTCGATTCCTTCCGTGGTGAGGGGCGCGCGCTGGGGTCGGCGCGTAAGGGGTCACGCCCGCCCGCTCCGGCGCGTCGTCCACGAACGGCGCCCGGCGCACAGGTGGGCCGTGACGGACCATAGCGTGTCGCACGCGCGCGGTCACGGCCGCCCTATCGGATTCCCGACAACAGGCGGCCACACAGCGTGATATAACGCCCCACGGACAGTCGACAATGGGCGATCACCCGCACGCGGACCGTCACCGCCCCGCGCCGTCCTCCACCCTGGACATGACAATCCCGTCGACCGCAACTCGCGGCGTCACCGGCGGTTCTCTCCACCGACCAGCACCCACCGACCGCCCCACCCACACCACCACCACGCCGCCCCGCACACCCGCCGACGACAACCCGCAGTAGTCACCAGACACCAAAACGCCCGGGCGCGTCACACCCGCCCGGGCCCACCACCACAACCGCGGAAACCGTCAACCCGCCCGACGCCGCGCCCGGCGCGCCGCCAACTCGTCACCCACCACGTCCGCCGCCGCCGGCGCCGCCGGCTCCACACCCACCGGCTCCCCGCCGGCCGGCTCGGACGGCAGATGCGACAACGACCCCAGGATCTCCTTGAACGCGCCACCGATCGCGATGCCGAACACCCCCTGACCGCCCTGCAACAGGTCGACCACCTCCTCCGGCGACCGGCACTCGTACACCGTCGTCCCGTCCGAGATCAACGTGATGCCCGCCAGATCCTCCACACCCCGCGACCGCAACGCCTCGATCGCCTTCCGGATGTTCTGCAAGGACACCCCAGCGTCCAGCAACCGCTTCACGACCTTCAGCACCACCAGGTCCCGGAACGAGTACAACCGCTGCGTCCCCGAACCCGACGCGTCCCGCACACTCGGCACCACCAGACCCGTCCGAGCCCAGTAGTCCAACTGCCGGTAACTGATGCCCACCGCGTGGCACGCCGTCACACCCCGGTAGCCCACCGCGCCGTCACCGTCCGTCGCCGACAGCGGCGCACCCTGCTCCGTACCCGAATCGGGATCCCGCGGCTCCTGCATCCGGACAACCTCCCCGCCCGTGCGGTGACACGTCGATTCCGGGACGCGCACCCCTCGATACGGCAACCCTAACGCCGCACCCGACGGTTACCACGCAACAACAGCCCCGACACGCCGCAGCCACCACACCACCACACCCGTCGTCACACACCGTGACGACAGGTGGTCGCGGTCAGCCGGCGAAATCCTCCGGACGCACCTGCTCCAGGAACTCGCGGAACTTCTCCACCTCGTCCTCCTGCTCGTCCGGAATCACGATCCCGGCCTCACTGAGGACCTCCTCGGCACAACGAATGGGAGCACCCACCCGCAACGCCAACGCGATGGAATCACTCGGCCGCGCCGACACCCGCACCCCGTCACCGATCAACAGGTCAGCGTAGAACACGTTCTCCTTCAACTCCGTGATCTCCACCGCCCGCAACGGCGCCTTCAACGCCGCCAACACATCCCGCAGAAGATCATGCGTCAACGGGCGCGCCGGCTTGACCCCCTGCTGCTCGTAAGCGATCGCCGTCGCCTCGACCGCGCCGATCCAGATCGGCAGATAGCGGTCCCCCTCGACCTCCCTGAGCAGGACGATCGGCTGGTTGCTCGGCAGCTCCACCCGAACCCCGACCACGCTCAGCTCGCGCACCGCCGCCTCCGTGTCGTTGTCACCTACGCCGCACCGCGCCCTTTCCTGCACGGTACACGGACCGCGACACGGCCGTCCCACGCGCTGCAAGCGCCACGCCCGCGCCAGAAAGGGGTTACCCCGGCAAGCCTACGGCACGCTTCCCCGCACAGATCTTTCCGCACGGACCCCGCTCACCGGCCCAACGTCGACCGCAACCCCACCCGCACCAACGCCGCATGCAACTGCTGCGACAACGCCACCAACTCCCGCGCCGTCTCCGCCGCCCGCGCCCGCGCCGCCGGATCACTCTGCCGCGCCAACGGCGCCACCAACTGCGCGAACAGACCCACCTCACGGTCCGCCGCCGACCGGTACCCCCGAAGGTGCCGCGGCTCCAACCCGTACGCCGCCAGACCCGCCACCGCCCGCGCGATGATCAACGCGTCCCCGTCGTACCAACCCGGCGGATCCGACACCACCACACCGAGCCGCTCCAACTCCACCAACGTCGACTCGTCGAGCCCGCTGCGCGCCACCAACTCGGCCCGGCCCAGCCGCACCCCCGGCGACTCGACCTCCGGCTCCCGCCCCGGCACCTCACCACCGGGACCCACCGCCACCAACTGCGGCCGCGACCGACCCGGCGACTCACCCGTCGCGTCCCACTCCGCCAACTGGTCACGGATCACCCGCAACGGCAGGAACTGGTCCCGCTGCGCGGTCAACACGAACCGCAGCCGGGCCACATCGTCCCAGCTGTACTTCCGGTACCCCGCCGCCGTCCGCTGCGGCTCCACCAGACCCTCAGCCTCGAGGAACCGCAGCTTCGACAACGTCGTGTCCGGAAAATCCACCCGCAACTGGGCCAGCACCTCGCCGATACTCATCAACGGCTGCGTACGGGCCGACCCCGGCGCGGCGGACGCCGCAGGCTCGTTCACCCCCGGCCGGCCTCCTCCGGCCGCGGACCGGCGATGAACACCACCCGGAACTTACCGATCTGCACCTCGTCACCGTTGCTCAACGTGGCCGCCTCGACCCGCTCACGATTCACGTACGTGCCGTTCAAGCTCCCCACGTCCCGCACCGTGAACGTCCCACCATCCCGGTGGAACTCGGCATGCCGCCGCGACACCGTCACGTCGTCAAGGAAGATGTCACTGTCCGGATGCCGCCCACTCGTCGTCACATCGTGGTCCAACAGGAACCGGGCACCCGCGTTCGGACCCCGCCGGACCACCAGCAGCGCCATCCCCGGCGGCAACGAACCCGACATGCGGCTCGGCACCACATCGGTGTCCGGCCCCTCCAGGACCTCGTCGAGCGAACCGAGATTGAGCGTCGAAGTGACGTCGAGTGGGGGGAACTCGTCGTCTGGGCGCGTCATGGGACCACCTCACGGATCAGTTGCGTCGGCGTACGGGAATGGCGGGTCTGGCCGCCGGGCAGTCTCTCACCCGGCGGCTGGCTCCCCGTGCCAGGGAAGGCAATTCCGCAACGCTCAACTATCGGATTCTCGGTCGACTGGGCGAGCCTAGCCAGCGCCGAAATGCAGGGCAACCGGACGCGCGGACCAACCGCCGCACCGGCAACGGACACACTCAGCTCTCGGTGAGCTCGCGGTACCCGCTCGCCGACAGCAGCCCGTCCACCGCCGCCGGATCGTCCGGGGTGATCTCCACCAGCCAACCCGCACCGTACGGATCGGTGTTGACCACCTCGGGAGTGTCGCCGAGCGCCTCGTTGCGCGCCGACACCGTCCCACTCAGCGGGGCGTAGATCTCCGACACGCTCTTCGTCGACTCGATCTCACCCAACGACTCGCCAGCCGTCACCACCGCCCCCACCTCGGGCAGCTGGACGTACACGATGTCACCCAGCGCGTCCTGCGCGAAGTGCGTGATGCCGACCCGGACAGCGCCGTCGCCACCACCCGCCACCCACTCGTGCTCGGCGGTATACCGCAGATCCTCAGGAATCACCAGACGCGTCCTTCATCCCATCGGTGCACCGGCCCCCCGCGGGGAAACCGGCGCCGGCCGCGCCGGTCAGGAGACCGGACGGGCGTGTTCCAGCTTGATCGGCGCGTGCAGCGCCGAAACCTCGGCGACCTCACGATCCTCGACGATCACCGTACCGCCGTCACCCGCGACCGTCGCCACCACCCCGCCCGGAATGTTCAACGCCGTACGCATCGTCGCCGGATCCCCGATCACCGTGATCGTGTACGGGCCCGTCAACCGCCGCCCGTCCACCACCAACGACCCGTTCTCCCCGTCCAGGAAGAACGTCGACGCGATGATCCGCACCGTCGCCCGGTCCCCACCGGAGATCTGCATCGCCTCCGCGCCCGCGCCCCGCAACTCCTGCACCGCGTCCAGCACCCGCGACGCCGAGATCGGCTTCCCGCCACCGGCCTGGAACCGCACCGACAAACCCGGCCCCGTCGCCGGCAGCGTCCCCGCCAGGATCCCCAGCTCGTCCGCCCGCCGGCCCGCCTCCGCCAACGCCGCCTGCCGACCCTGCTCACCCGAACGCAACTGCCGCTGGCTCTCCTCCAACGTCGCGATGTCCTGCCGCAGCCGAACCTCCCGAGCGTTCAGGTCGTACAGGATCCGCACCAGGTCCTCCTGGCGCGCCGCCGACGTCGTCGGATCCGCCGACGTCGTCCGCAACTGCTCCACCAGCGTGAACCCCAGCAACGCCAGCAGCACCGCGATCATCAGCGTCGCCGAACTCATCCGCCGACCCGCACCGGCCGCCCGGTCACCCCCGGCCGGCTCCGCCGCACCCGCCGCCGACAGATCCACCGTCAGCTCGTCACCGCCCGACGCCGCCGGCTCCTCCCCCGGCGCCACCTCCCGCTCCGGGGCGGCCTCCGGCACCAACGGGCTCAACTCGTCCGGATCCGGCGCCTCCGGCCGCGGATCCGGCTCCCCCGCCGGACCCGACGGACGCCGCGGACCCGCCGGCTGCGGCCAACCGGTACCCGTCTCGGTGTGCTCGTCGCTGCTCATCACCAACAACCTACGCCCGGAACAGGTGCCGGCGGATCGCCGCCACGTTCCCGAAGATCCGCACCCCCAGCACGACCACCACACCCGTCGACAGCTGGCTGCCCACGCCCAACTGGTCCCCCAGGTACACGATCAGACCGGCCACCAGCACGTTCGAGATAAACGACACCACGAACTGCTTGTCGTCGAAGATCCGGTCCAGCTTGGCCCGCACCCCGCCGAACACCGCGTCCAACGCCGCCACCACGGCGATCGGCAGGTACGGCTGCAGCGCCGCCGGCACCGTCGGGTCGAGCCACAACCCGAGCCCGACACCCGCGAGCAACGCCAACACCGCGATCATCGACTACCTCCGGAGGGGCTGGGAGACGTCCCCGAACCGGACGCCCCCGGACTGACCGACCGACCCGACGGCGTCGGACTCGGGCTGGGCGGCGGCTGCGCGTAGCGTAGCCGCGGCTCCGGAGCGGCCGGCAACGTGAGGTCCTCGGCGTCACGGATCCCGAACGACAATCCGGTGTCCTCGGCCACCTTCCGCATCGTCGACGCGCTCCGGCCCCGCTCGTACCGCTCCCGCATCTCCTCCGGCCCGATCGCCGACACCTCGTACGGCCCCGTCACCGGCCGGAAGTCCACCAGGATCGCCTGCCCCGCCTGCCGGATCGTCGACGTCGCCGTCAACCGCTGACCGTTGATCGCGATCGCCTCCGCGCCCGCCGCCCACAGGTCGTTCGCGACCCCCTGCAGGTCGGTGTAGATCACCTTCGACGGCCCCACGTCCGCGTCGGGCACCGCGTCCTCGTCCGGCGGCGCGTCGGCCAGCCGCACCACGACGCCGTCACCACGCACCCGGCCCATCCCCGTGCCCGCCTCGAGGTTGCGCAGCCGCGCCGCCTCCGAACCGCCCAGCGCCGCGGCCCGCAACCGGGCCACCTCCGCCCGTAGCTCGTCGGCCCGCTCGGACAGGCCGTCGGTCTCCGTCTCCCGCTGCTTGATCTGCTGCACCAGACCCTCCCGGGCCTGGGTGCGCCCCGGCGCCTCCGCCACCGTCTGCCGGTACGCCACCGCGAACAGGAAACCCAGCACCAGCAGGACGACCACCGCCACCGACCGCGCCGACCAGTCCCGCCACCCCGACGGCGGCGCCTCCCGCCGGCGCTCCGCCGCGTCCGCGTACCCCGGGTCGAGCGGGTTGCGGAACAGTTCGGTCAGGAAGTCCGGCGCGTACACCCGCGCCGTGCGCTGCGGGCTCTCCGTCGGCGTGCCGGTCATCGCCTCGCCTCCCGCACCAGCCGGCTTGCCTGCACCACGTACATCCCGCCGGCCACCCAGTAGAGCACCAGGCCCCACCATGCCAGCCCCCAGCCGATCGCACCGGCCGCCGTCGCCGCGGCCGGTACCGCCGCCGCGAGCAGCAGGATCGGGAACGCGGCCAGCAGCAGGAACGTGGCCGTCTTGCCGACGTAGTGCACCGGCGGCGGCCCGTACCCGTGACGCCGCAGCACGGCGAGCGACCCCACCAGAAGCAGCTCCCGGGCCAGCAGCGCCACGGTGAACTGCCACGGCACCACCTCGCGGGCGGTGAACGCCAGCAGCGTGGCCAGGATGTAGAGCCGGTCGGCGAGCGGGTCCAGCAGCTCGCCCAGCCGGCTCACCTGGCCGAGCCGGCGGGCGATCCAGCCGTCCACCCAGTCCGTGGTGCCGCCGACGGCCAGCACCACGATTGCCGCCACGTCGGCGCGCGGCACCAGCAGCAGGTACAGGAACAGTGGGACACCGAGCAGCCGGACGAAGCTGATCAGGTTGGGCAGGGTGAGGACCTGGTCGCCCGCACCGGCGGAGGCTCGCGGATGCCCTGCCCGAGCCGGCCGACGCGACACCGAACCTCCTCCGCGACGCGCTCCGGCGCCCGGCCGGGATCGGACGGTGCGGAGGCTCGTACGCGCTCTCGGGCCGGCTGCGACCGGCTCCCCCTGCGGCCCCGGGCCCGGGGCCGACTTCCGACGCGGCCCGTGATCACGTGGGATCACGGGCCGGGTGAGTTGCGCTGCCACTATATCCGCCCTGTCGCGCCCGTCCGGGTCTCCGGTGCCGGCCCTGTCGTGTGCTCGTGGGTGTGGTGGGCGCCACATCGCGTAGGACGTCCTAGGACGGTAGTCGAGGATGGGATCACGCCGAGCGGACGGCAACCTCCGGTGCCGGCTCGGCGGCCAACGCCGCCGCCCAGCTGAACGCCAGCAACGCGACGAGCAACTCCTGCTGCACCCGGCCCGGCATCCGGTCGAGGACCGCCTGCACGGCACGGTGCCGGCGCTCCCGCACCTCGCACAGCAGCGCCTCCGCCGCGGGCGTCGGCACCAGCCGCACCTCCCGCCGGTCGCGCGGGTCCCCCACCCGCCTCAGCAGGCCGGTGGCCTCCAGCCGGTCGCACAGCCGGCTCGCCGACGACGGCACGACGTCCAGCAGCTCCGCCAACCCGTTGACGTTGGTCTCCGGTCGACTGCTGAGCAGCGACAGCACCCGCAGCTGCGTCGGCGAGACGGTCAGCTGCTGCCGGGAGACCGCCGAGTCCAGCACACCCACGAGGGCTTCCGCCGCCCCGTCGATGGCCGCCGCCAGATCCGGAGAACGCTCCACCCGCTGTCTCCTGCGATTGTCCCGCTCGGGCCGGCGCCGCCGGCGCGTCGCCCGCCCTCATTCCACGTCCCGACTGCCGAAGCCGCGCCAGTCCAGGCAGACCACCACCGCGTCGTCCCGCAGGGCCGCCTCGTCGTGCCACCCGCGCAACTCGCGCATCACCGTACCAACCGCCTCCGGTGGCGGTTGCAACCGCGCCGCGCGCATCGCCCGGCCCATCTCACGGTCCCCGTACCGGCCCCGCCCGGCCGGATCGGCCGCCCACACGCCGTCGCTGACCACGAACAGCCGGTCCCCCGGTTCCAGGTCGACCTCCTGCACGTCGTAGCGGGTCTCGGCGAACATGCCCAGCGGCAGCTGCTGCTCCAGGTCGATCCGGGAGAGCGTGCCGCCGCGCAGGCGCAGCAGGTGCGGCGAGCCGGCGTCGACGGCCCGCAGCCGGCCGGAGCCGGTGTCCAGCTCCAACAGCAGCGTGGCGACGTGCCGCCGGCCCCGATGCTGGTGGAAGACGGTGTCCGAGGCCAGCTCCGCCTGCTCCACCAGACCCTCGCCGGAGCGGCGCGCGTTGCGCAGGGCGTTCACCGTCACGGCCGTGAGCACCGCCGCCGCGAGTCCGACGCCGGAACCGTCCAGCACCGTCACGGTCAGCCGCTCACCGTCCACCGACCAGTCGAAGTGGTCACCGGCCACCGTGTACGCCGGCTCCAACTGGCCGGCGAGCTGGAACGCGTCGTGGGTCACGCTGCGGCCGGGCAGCAGCTCCCACTGCAACTCGGCGGCCATGCTGAGGCGCTCGCGCCGGCGGACCCGGTGGTAGCGGTCGGTGCCGCGGTCCGCAGCCCGCAGCGCCGTCGCCAGCTCACCGGCGATCTCCGACGCCTGGTCGACCACCCCCGGCCCGACCGGGCCCGGCAGCTCGACCAGCAGCACCCCGACCCGCTCCCCCCACGCCGTCAGCGGCAGATACCACCGGCACCGGCCGGCCGCGTCCTGCTCGCTGATCGCCTGCTGGCTGCTGAAGCACCGCCGCACCAGGCCCCGCCGGTCGGGTGGGCCGCCGTCGCCCCGGTCCGCGTCGCCCACCGGCCACAGGCCGCCCAACCGGTAGTCCGCGATGAACACGGCCGTCCGCGTCGCGCCGAGCCCGGAGCGGATCGCCCGGTCGGCGGCCTCCACCAGCCCGTCCGGCCGGGCGGCACGGAGCGCGCGCGACACCAGACCCAGCGGGTCCGACATGGTTCCCTCCGAACAACACTTGCAGCAGGGCAAGCATCATACGGAGACGGTGACCCGCCGCGGTGCCCGGTATCGGCGTGGCCGGCCGACACCGTCACGACCTGCGGGTTCAGTCCTCGCCGCGCACGGCCACCCCGCCGTGGAAGGCGTCCGGCACCGCCGCCGGTGTTCCGTCGGGCCGCCAGTGCGTGATCGGCACGATCCCGTCGGTGGTGGGCGTCCACCGACCGAGCAACGGGCGGAACGCCGCCGGCGCCCGCATCCGGAAAGCCGGCCCCATCATCGCCAGGGCCCGCGGGTACCCGGCCAGCTCCTCGGTGTCGAAGTCCACCGCGAGCAGGCTGCCCGGTGCCGTCGCCTCGTACAGCTCGTCGAGGGTGCGGGCCAGCGTCTCGTCGTCGAGGAATGCGGCCAGGCCCAGGAAGACCACGCCGACCGGTCTGCGTCCCCACCCCGGCACGAACCGGTGCAGCTGTGCCGGGTCGACGGTGCCGATGTCCGTCGCGTCGCCGAAGCCGTAGCCGGCCCGGTCGCTGTCGGCCAGGATCCGCTGGCCGAGGCGGATGGTGACCGGGTCGACGTCGGTGTAGAGCACCGTCGCGTCCGGGGCGGCCTCGTGCACGTTGCCCCTCGTGGGCACACCCGCCCCGAAGACCAGGAACCCGTCCACCCCCTCGGCGGCCATCGACCGCACCGCCCGGCCGAGGAAGGCGCGCAGCTCCCGGAACACCGGCGCGCACGGCCCGTACGCCGACTCGAAGGCCCGGGCGGCGGCGACGTCGACCGGGAAGTGGTGCTCCCCGCCGAGCCAGTGGTCGATCATCCGTGCGGTGCTCGGCTGGTCGGGTTCCTCAACCATCGACGACGCTCCCTCCCCGGTGGTCGTCGCCAGCGTACCCACCGTCCGGTCTGGGCGGTATCGCCGCGCGACCGTACGGTGACGGCGATACTGGCCCCGGAGGTGAGCGGGTGAACTCGGCCAACAGCGCGGCGGTGGTGGTCGGCGTGGACGGCTCGGAGCCGTCCCTACGCGCCGTCCGCCTGGCGGCCGTCGAGGCGGCCCGCCGCGACCGCCCCCTACGCGTCGTCCACGGATTCATCTGGCCGCTGCTGAACGTGCCGGTGGACGCACCCGCCGGCGGCCCGCCCGGCGCGGGAATCCGCCACCAGGCCGAGCAGCTGGTCGCCGCGGCCGTCGCCGAGGCCAGGGCGACCGTGCCCGACCTGCGCGTGTCCGGCGAGATCATCGACGGGGAAGCCGCCGCGGTCCTGGTCGGCGAGTCGCCGACCGCGGTGATGATCGTGCTGGGCGACCGAGGGCTCGGCGGGTTCACGGCCCTGGTGGTCGGCTCCGTCGCGGTGCAGGTCTCCACCTACGCCGACTGTCCGATCCTGGTCGCCCGCGGCAGCGACCGCACCGACGGACCGGTCGTCGTCGGCGTGGACGGCTCCGAGGTGTCCCGCCTGGCCGTCGAGTTCGCGGCGGAGGAGGCCGCGCTGCGCGGCGCCGAACTGGTCGCGCTGCACGCCTACCGGCACCCGGTCTCCACCGGCCCCGGCGACATGCAGCCCCTGGTGTACGACGAGAGCGACCTGCGCGACGAGGAGAAGCGGGTGCTCGCCGAGTCCGTCGCGGGGCTCGGCGACCGGTGGCCGGACCTGACCGTCCGCCGGGCCACCGCCCACGGCCGCCCGGCGCGGATGCTCACCGAGGCGTCCCGGCAGGCGCAACTGCTCGTCGTCGGCGGGCGGGGCCGCAGCGAGTTGAGCGGCCTGCTGCTGGGCTCGGTGAGCCACTCCGCGCTGCACCACGCCGACTGCCCGGTCGCCGTCGTCCGCGCGCCACACTGACCGGTCCGGCGCCGCGACGTCGGCACCCGCCCGGGCACGGTTGACCGGCGCACCGACGGGTAGACCAGCCCGGTACGCCAACGGCGAGGACGACCGGAGGAGGCAGCGATGCCAGGACCACGGCCGGGCAGCAACGCGTACGACAAGCAGCGCGCACGCATGCGGAACGCGATCGACGATTCCGGACGGCGGGTGTCGGACCAGAAGGCGGACGACGTCGCCAACCGGATCCTCCAGCAGGACCGGGGCCAGCGCGGTGTGGTCCGCGGCGAGCGGATCTACGGGCCGAAGAGCGAGCGGGAAGCCGGCGACCCGACGTGAGGGCGGCGGACCTGGCCGACGGGGCGATCGCCGGCGCGGTCGGCAGCACGGCCCTGAACGCGGTCACCTACCTGGACATGACGCTGCGGGCCCGGCCGGCCAGCAGCAGCCCCGAGGAGAGCGCCCGCCGCGTCGCCCAGGTGGCGCACGTCGACCTCGGGCCCGAGGCCCGGGCGGCCAACCGCCGCTCGGGCCTCGGCGCCCTGCTCGGCTACGGCCTGGGCGTCACCGCCGGAATCGGGTTCGCTCTGCTGGCCCGGGGCCGGCGCATGCCGCTGCCACTGGCCAGCGGGGTGCTCGGCGGCGGGGTGATGACCATGTCGGACGGGTCGTTGGCCGCGCTCGGCGTCACCGATCCGCGCACCTGGAGCCGGACCGACTGGCTGTCCGACCTCATCCCGCACCTGGCGTTCGGTCTGGCGGCGGCGGCCACCTGGAACCGGCTCCGGTCGCCGCGCCGCTGACCGGCCCGGAATCGCCCGCGCCGCCCGTCCCCGGTGGGAGCGGGCGGCGCGGGTGTGTGCCGGCGGTCAGCTCTCGTCCTCGGCCACCGGTTCCGCTGCGGGGCCGTACGGGGAGATCTGCCCCTTGGGCACCGGACGTCCCTCGTCACCCCGCGAGGAGCCCCGGTTGAGCGGGTGGCCCTTCGGCCCGGGCCCCTTGTTGTCCTGGACGTTCGAGCCCCGGGCGTTGCGCCGGAACTCCTGCTGCTGCGGGTTCGTCACGGGATGTCTCCTTCCGCGTGGGCGGCGGCGCACGGCGTACGCCGCCTCCCCGACCGGGTACCCGCCGCCACCGGCGCCATTCCGGTCCCGCCGTCCCCCGGCAGGGCTAACGCCGCACCGGCCGGGTACCCCCGCGCGATGGGCGATGACCGCAGGACGGCACGGGTGCTGCTGGAGCGGGGCGGGCGCACGTACGCCGAGGAGGCCGGTGTCCGACTGGCCGACCGGCCGGGGCCGCTCTACCAGTTGCTGGTGCTGGCCACCCTGCTCAGCACCCGGATCCGGGCGTGCGTGGCGGTGGCCGCCGCCCGGGAGCTCTTCGCCGCCGGCTACCGCACCCCGCAGGCGATGCGGGCGGCGAGCTGGCAGGACCGGGTCGACGCCCTCGGTCGGGGCCACTACCGCCGGTACGACGAGCGGACCGCCACGATGCTCGGCGACGGCGCACGGCTCTGCCTGGACCGCTGGCACGGCGACCTGCGCCGGATGCACCGCGAGGGGCAGGGGCAGCCGGCCCGGTTGCGCCGCCTGCTGACCGAGTTCCCCGGCATCGGGCCCACCGGGGCGGACATCTTCCTGCGCGAGGCCCAGGCGGTGTGGCCGGACCTGCGCCCGTACGCCGACCGGCGCGCCCTGAGCGGGGCGCGGCGGCTGGGCCTGCCCCACGACCCGGAGCGGCTCGCCGGGCTGGTCGACGACGGGGACTTCGGCCGCCTCGCGTCGGCCCTGGTACGGGTGGCGCTCGGCGAGGAGCCCGCCGCTGGCGAGGTCGCGCGGGCGGCGGGCCGGTGAGCTGCGGCGTCAACGCGGGGCGGCTCACTTCGCCGCGTTGTTCCCCGGCTTGGTCAGGTGCCACACGAGCAGGGCCGCGAGCACGGCGAGCACCACCAGGCCGCCGGAGATCCCCTCCCCGTCCTCCGCGTCGCTGCCGCTCATGCCGAAGTAGATCACCGCGAGGCCGGCCAGCACGGTGAGGGCGGTGCGCAATCCTCGGTCCTTCACATTCAGCGACGGTAGACCGGTAGCGCGGGCGTACGGGGTTGAATGCCCGCATTTCCCCCCGATCGGGGTCTCAGTCGACCTCCAGGTCGTCGAGGGAGATCTTGTGGCTCATCAGCCACCGGGCTAATGCCGTCATCCCGAACAGCCACAGCGGCGCGGACTCGGTGGTGCCGTTGGTGGCGAAGATGGCGAAGCGCAGGTCCGGCGCCCGGTACGCCTCGATCCGCCACTTGTGCTGCTTGTCCCGCCAGACCGCCGAAGGGTCCATGGCCCGACGCTAGGCGACTCCCACCCCCGGCGGGGCCGGTTACGCCCGCTCTGCCGTCGGCCACGCCGCTACCGCCCGACGACGATGCGGCTGTCCCCGGGCAGCCGCCGGGTCACACCCCGCCGGTCCAGCAACTCCAGCAGGGGCACGGCCACCCGCCGGGTCGTGTCCAGCGCCTGCCGCGCGGTGCTGAGCGTGAACGGCTGCGGCAGCCCGGCCAGCACCCGGACGGCGTCGTCGAGCGCGCCGGGCGGCAGCACCACGTTGTCGGCCAGCCGCAGCAGCGCCCCCGCCCGCACGGCCGCGCCGATCTCACGCGGCCCCAGCCCCAGATCGGCCAGGTGGTCCGCCTCCGGGGCCCGGAACGGGTGCACGGCGTACGCGGCGCGCACCCGCGCGACGGCACGCGCCACCGGCTCGGGCAACACGTCGGCCGCCGCGGCGGTGACCCGCCCCGCGTGCAGCCGCAGCGGGGGCCGCACCAGGGCCGCGACCAGCGCCCGCTCGGGCAGGTCGAGGCGCTGCCGCAGCAGCTCGACCGGGGCGCCCGGTTCCAGTGGGTGCGCGGTCGCGTACCGGTCGACCTCCTCGGCCAGGCGGGCGCCGAGCCGCCGCCAGTGCGCCGGGTCGGCGTGCCAGTCACCGGCGACCGGCCGGCCCGCCGGTGCGACGCCCATCCGGGTGAGGTCGCCGGCCCGGGCCAGCTTGCGGCGGCGCAGCTCGCCGGCGAGGTCGGGCCGACCGTTTAGGGTGGCCAGTACGGCCGCCCGCGCGGCGGCCGCGCCGCGACGGGCCAGCGGCGGGGGCGCCACATCGAGCACCGTCACGCCGCCGGCGACGTGGTGGCGGCCCGGATCGCGCAGCAGCGCCCGGTCGCCGACCAGCAGCGGCAGCGGGCGGGCCAGCCGCAGCCGGGCGGTGTCCGTACCGAGCGGGCGGACCCGGGCGGGCACGGCGGCGGAACCGACATGCAGGGTCAGGGTGGCCGGCAGGTCGGCGGCCGGGTCGCCGGCCACCCGGACGTCGAGCAGGTCGGTGCGGTGGAACCGGCCCGCCGTGAGCAGCGCGTCGCCCCGGCCGAGCCGCTCGCGGGGCGTGCCGCGCAGGTTGACCGCCACCCGGGCGACGGCGGCGACCTCCGCGCGGGCGACGCCGAGGCGGTGCAGCCCGCGGACCCGGACCGCCTCACCGGTCGCCGCGAGTTCCAGCTCGTCGCCGACGGCGAGCCGGCCGGCGCCCAGGGTCCCGGTCACCACGGTCCCGCTGCCCCGGACGGTGAAGCTGCGGTCCACCCAGAGCCGCACCGGGGCGTCCGCCACCGGGGCGGGGAGGGCACCGGCCAGCCGGTCCAGGGCCGCCCGGAGCTCCGGCAGCCCGGCGCCGGTCACCGCGCTCGCCGCCACCGCGTCGACGGCGCGCAGCGACGTGCCGGCCAGCTGGTGCCGCGCCTGCGCCAGCGCCGGCCCCGGCTCGGCCAGGTCCGCGCGGGTCACCACCAGCAGCCCGTACGACACGCCCAGCGCGTCCAGCGCCGCCAGGTGCTCGGCCGACTGGGGCATCCAGCCCTCGTCGGCGGCGACGACCACCAGCGCCGCCGGCACCGGGCCGACCCCGGCGAGCATGTTCGGCACGAACCGCTCGTGCCCGGGCACGTCGACGAACGCGACCGTCCGCCCGGACGGCAGGGCGGTCCACGCGAACCCGAGGTCGATCGTCATGCCCCGCCGGCGCTCCTCGGCCCACCGGTCCGGCTCCATCCCGGTCAGTGCCCGCACCAGCGTGGACTTGCCGTGGTCGACGTGCCCGGCGGTGGCCACCACGAACATGGTCAGCCGTCCGTGGGGACGCGCAGCACGGCGGCGCGGACGGTGTCGTCGGCGTCGGCGGGGACGCAGCGCAGGTCCAGCAGCAGCCGGCCGTGGGCCACCCGCCCGAGCACCGGCGGCTGCCCGGTGCGCAGCGGGTACGCGTACGACTCGGGCAGGCTCAGCGCCCACGAGGCCAGCTCCACGCCGGGAGCGCCGCCCCCGCCGACCACGGCGACGGCCGGTACCACCTCGGCCTTGCACCCGTCGGCGGCGAGGGTGTCCCGTAACCGCTCGGTGCGGGCCCGCAGCGCCGCCGGCTCGGCGTGCAGCGCCGCCCGGGTGGGTGTCACCGGGTCGGCGAGGGTGGCGCCCAGCGCCGCCAGGGTCACCTTGTCCACCCGCAGTGCCCGGGCGAGGGGGTGGCGGCGCAGCCGCCGCACCAGGTCGGCGTCGCCGAGCAGCAACCCGGCCTGCGGCCCGCCGAGCAACTTGTCGCCGCTGGCCGTCACCAGCGCCGCTCCGGCACGCAGCGTGGACGCGGCGTCCGGCTCGCCGGGCAGCAGCGGGTCGGGGACGAGCAGGCCGGAGCCGATATCGGCGACGACCGGCACCCCGAGGGCGGCCAGCGTGCGCACCGGCACCGTCGAGGCGAAACCGCTGACCTGGAAGTTCGACGGGTGCACCTTGAGCACGAAGCCGGTGTCCGGCCCCAGCGCGGCGGTGTAGTCGTCGAGGTGGGTGCGGTTGGTGGTGCCCACCTCGCGCAGCCGCGCGCCGGTGCTCACCAGCAGGTCCGGCAGGCGGAAGCCGTCGCCGATCTCCACCAGTTCGCCGCGGCTGACCACGATCTCCCGGCCGGCGGCGAGCGCGGTGGCGGCGAGCACCAGCGCGGCGGCGCCGTTGTTGACCACGTGCACCGCCCCGGCGTCGGGGACCGCGGCGGCGAGCGCGTCGAGGGCGTCCCGGCCGCGCCGGGCCCGCCGGCCGGTGGCCAGGTCGAGTTCGACGTCGGTGTGCCCGGCGGCGGCCACGACCGCGGCGACGGCCGCCGGGGACAGCGGCGCGCGGCCGAGGTTGGTGTGCAGCACGACCCCGGTCGCGTTGAGCACCGCCCGCGGCGCCGGGGCGGAAAGAGCCGCCAGCGCGGCGTCGCGTACCCCCTCGGGGGTTGTCTCGCCCCGCCGCGCCTGCTCCTGCGCCCGGCGCACGGCCGCCTTCACCCGGTCCCGGCCGTGGGTGGCGACGGCGGCGGCGACCCGCGGGTCGGCCAGCAGCGTGTCGGTGCGCGGCACCCGCCGGCGTGGATCGGCGCTGCCGTCGGCTGTCACGTCAACTCCCACCGTGCTTGGCGGAGACGGACGGGAATCGAACCCGCCTGGCCCGGATCCCGGACCACACCGGTTTTGAAGACCGGGAGGGGCACCAGCCGCCTGAACGCCTCCACGCAGCATTTGACCACAGGGCGGCCCGCCGCGGCCCGCCGGGCGGCGGTGACCGGCCGCAGCAGGCCGCCGCAGCCGGCCGTCCGGGCCGCCACCGGCTCGGCGGGCGGGCTACCGTCGGCGAACTGGCAGTGGCCGGGCGGCCGTCACCGGCTGGGCGTGTCGGCACTGGCTCGGCGGGCCGTCACCGGTCGGCGTCGCCGGTCTCCGCCCGCCGCCGCGCGACCCGTTCCCGCTGCGGCACCACCGTGTACTTCGGATCGCGCGCCGAGGCGACCCCGCCGTAGAAGATCCCGAACCGGGTGGCCACCGACCCGGCGAGCAGCGCGACCCCGGACGCCACGGAGGCGATCCGGCTGCGCCGGCCGAGCAGCGCCCCGGCAGCCCCGGCGACGGTCAGCGCCCGCGCCGCGCGCAGCAGCCGGCCGGGCCGGCCCGTCGTGTAGGGCTCGCTGAGCAGCCCGAGCCGTGTCTCCACGCGGTGCGAGCCGTACAGTTCGAGGGCCGCGCCGGCCACCGCCAGCCGGCGGGCCGGGCCGGTCTCGTGCGGCGGCGCGGCGACCAGACCGACGCCGGCGCCGCTGGCCAGGGCGCTGCCCGCGAAGATGACCGGCAGTTCCGGGTACGCCTCGTGCCACGACGGCACGGCCGTGTCGGCGAGCAGCACCCCGGTGTACGTGGCCAGGGCGGGCGCCGTCGCCGCCGCGGCCAGCCCGGCGGCGTGCCCCACCGGCGGCAGCACCCGGCGCACCACTCCGGGAACCCCGCGCCGGGGCAGCCACGAAGCGGCCTCGGCGACCGCCGCGAGCCCGGCCGCCGGCCCGTACGCGGTGAGGATCCACGTGCCGACCGACATCGGCGAGGTCGGCTTCGCCACCCGCAGCATGTGGTGGAACCGCTCCGGCCGGCCCAGGTCCTTGACGAGGAAGACCGCGCTGGCGGTGACCGCGGCCAACGCGGTGACCCGCCCGGCCCGCCGTAGCACCGGCCGGCCGGTGAGCTGCCCGCCCGCGGCCAGCAGCGACGACCCGGCCGCCACGCCACCGGTGAACAGGTACGCGGCGATGTCCCACGTCCACACCGGCGGCTTGAGGATGGGCCGGCCGTAGTAGGAGGTGAACTCGGCCTCCGGGACGGCCAGGTCCCGGTGGCGGCGGAACCGGTCACCGACCGGGCGGTCCGGACTCACGAGGCCCCTCCGACGAACGCGGCGACGGCCGCCGCCGCCATGGCCAGGGCGGCCAGGCCGGCCCGCTTCCACATCCGCGGCAGGTCCCGCGTCGTCACCACCGGGTCAGGAGGCAGCCCGTACACCTCCGGCTCGTCCAGCAGCAGGAAGAACGCGCCGTCGCCGCCCACGCCGTCGGTCGGGTCGTGCCCGTAGAGCCGCGCCTCCGGCACCCCCCGCTCGTGCAGGGTGGCGACCCGGGCGGCCGCCCGCTCCCGCAGCTCGTCCAGCGGGCCGTACTGGATGGACTCGGTGGGGCAGGCCTGGGCGCAGGCCGGGGTCTTCCCGGCGCCGATCCGGTCGTAGCAGAGCGTGCACTTCCACGCCCGGCCGTCGTCCTTACGCCGGTCGATCACCCCGTACGGGCACGCCGAGACGCAGTAGCCGCAGCCGTTGCAGATGTCCTCCTGCACCACCACCGTGCCGAACTCGGTGCGGAACAGCGCGCCGGTCGGGCAGACGTCCAGGCAGCCCGCGTGCGTGCAGTGCTTGCACACGTCGGACATCATCAGCCAGCGGAAGTCGGTACGCCCCTCGGCGCTGCCGGTGCGGCCGGGCGGGCGCGCCGCCGGCATGCCGAGGAACCGCGCCCCGTGGCGCTCCGCCCCACCGGCCCCGCTGCCCGTCGCCATCCGGGCGGCCGCCTCGGACGAGCCCGGTGGCACGCCCGGGTCGGTGCCGGTGTCGTTCGGGCTGCCGGCGGCGACGGCCGCCGACGCGGAGCTCACCGCGGCCCCGGTCGGGTTGCCCGCGAACGGCGGCGTCCGGTGCCCGGCCGGCCGGGGCTGCTCGATGAACGCCACGTGCCGCCACGAGTTCGCGGTCAGCGCGCCGGTGTTGTCGTACGACATGCCGAGCAGGTCGAAACCGGAGGCGGGCACGCCGTTCCACTCCTTGCAGGCCACCTCGCAGGCCTTGCAGCCGATGCAGACGCTCGTGTCGGTGAAGAAGCCCATCCGTGGCGGCGCCGCGGTCCACCCGGCGTCCGCGGCGGGGTCGAGCTGCCCGTGGGGGCTGTCGCCCTCCAGCATCGTCATGCCCGCCCCCCGTCCGTGCCGGCGTCGGTGGTGACGATCGGCACGCTCCGCTCCCCGGTCAACCCGGCCCGACGTTGATACTCGGCGACCAGGTGGAGCAGCGCCGGCCCGGTGGGCCGCCGGCCCGGTCGGATGTCGCAGGTACCCACCTTGCTCTCCTGGATGAGCACGTTCGGGTCGAGGCTGATCCCGAACAGGTCGTTGACCGAGTCGCCGGTCACCATCCCCTGACGGCCGAAGTGGTACGGCAACCAGACCTGGTGGATCACCCGGCCCTCGACCCGCAGCGGTGTGAGCCGGTCGGTCACCAGCACCTTGGCCTCGATCACCGCGCGACCGCTGACCAGGTGCGCCCAGCTCAGGTGCGCCAGCCCGACCTCGGCGGCCAGCTCCGGCGACACCTCCACGAACATCTCCGGCTGCAACTCGGCCAGCGGCCGGACGAACCGGCTCATCCCACCGGCGGTGTGGTGCTCGGTGAGCCGGCTGACGGTGAACACGTACGGGTAGACCTGGCTGTGCGGCTCCGGCGGGCTGGGATTGATCCGGTTCACCGGATGGTGGTAGATCTTGCGCATCGGGTTGCCCTGCTGCCCGTACATCAGGTTGCGCATCGGCGACTCGGGCGGCTCGTAGTGCGTCGGCAACGGCCCGTCGAGGACGCCGCTGGGCGCGTACAGCCAGCCCTTGCCGTCCCCCTGCATGATGAACGCGTCGTCGCCGGAGATCGCCTCCACACCGGCGGCACCCGGCGGCGGCCGGTACGACGGCGGCTTCGTCCTCTCGAAGTCCGGCACGTCGTAGCCGGTCCACTCGCCCTTGCCGGCGTCCCACCAGACGTACTTCTTGCGCTCGCTCCACGGCCGACCCTCCGGGTCGGCGGAGGCACGGTTGTAGAGGGTGCGCCGGTTCGCCGGCCAGGCCCAGCCCCACTCGGCGGCCACCCAGTCCTGCTCGTGCCGCGGCTTGCGGCGCGCGGCCTGGTTGACCCCGTCCTGGTAGACGCCGGTGTAGATCCAGCAGCCGATCGCGGTGGAACCGTCGTCGCGGGCCTCGGTGAACGACGGCAACAGGCGGCCGGTGGCCACCTCGTACCCGTTGATCTCGCGCAGCACCGCGTCGGCGCTCGGCTCCGCGTGCGGACCGTGCGTGGGGTAGTCCCACGCGAGGTCCAGCAGGGCCCGGTCGCGCGGCTTGTCGGAGCCGGCCAGCCGCTCCCGCAGCCGCCGCCCCAGGTGGTAGAAGAACCACAACTCCGAGCGGGCGTCACCCGGCGGCTCGACCGCCTTCTCCCGCCACTGCAGCACCCGCTGGGTCTGCGTGAAGGTGCCCTCCTTCTCCACATGCGACGCGGCCGGCAGGAAGAAGACCTCGGTGCGGCACTCCTCCGGCACGATCTCGCCGGTCTCCACCTCCGGGCTGTTCCGCCAGAACGTCGCGCTCTCGATCATGAACAGGTCGCGGACCACCAGCCAGTCGAGGTTCGCCATGCCGAGGCGCTGGGCCTTGCCGTGCGCCGAGCCGACCGCCGGGTTCTGACCGAGCAGGAAGTACCCCTTGACCTTGCCGTCGATCATGTTCAGGACCTGCTGGTACGTGCCGTGATCGCCGGTCATCCGCGGCAGGTAGCCGTAGCAGAAGTCGTTCTCCGGCGTCGCCGCGTCCCCCCAGTACGCCTTGAGCAGGCTGGCCGCGTACGCCCGCGCGTTCGCCCAGTAGCCCTTCTGCCCCGGGTGGCGGATGCTGTCCACCCACTGCTGGAAGGTGGGGTGACTGGCGTGGTGCGGCATCGGCAGGTAGCCGGGAAGCAGGTTGAACAGCGTCGGGATGTCCGTCGAGCCCTGGATGCTGGCGTGCCCCCGCAGCGCCAGGACGCCGCCACCGGGTCGCCCCACGTTGCCCAGCAGCAACTGGATGATCGCCCCGGTACGGATGTACTGCACGCCGACACTGTGCTGCGTCCAGCCCACCGAGTAGACGAGCGCGCCGGTCCGCTCCCGGCCGGAGTTCTCCGTCCAGGCCCGGGCCAGCTCGAGGAACTTCTCCTGCGGGACACCGCAGACCCGCTCCACCATCTCCGGGGTGTAGCGCGCGAAGTGACGCTTGAGGATCTGGTAGACGCAACGCGGATGCTGCAACGTGTCGTCCCGCATGGCGACGGCCGCCACCGGCATACCGTGCGACTCGTGGCGCAGGCCGGCCGCGCTGTCCCGCTCCCGGCCCGTGTCCTCGATCCCGCCGTCCCGCTCCTGGCCCGCGTACTGCCAGGTGGTCTGGTCGTACGCGCGCGTCTCCCGGCTGAAGCCCGAGAAGAGCCCGTCCAGGTCCTCGGCGTCGACGAAGTGCTCGCTGACGACCGTCGCCGCGTTGGTGTAGGCCAGCACGTACTCCCGGAAGTCAAGCTCGTTCTCCAGGATGTAGCGCACCACCCCGCCGAGCAGGGCGATGTCGGTGCCCGCGCGGATCGGCAGGTACGTGTCGGCGAGCGCGCTGGTGCGGGTGAACCGCGGATCGACGTGGAAGACCTTCGCGCCGCGCTTCTTCGCCTCCATCACCCACTGGAAGCCCACCGGATGGGCCTCGGCCATGTTCGAACCCTGAATGACGATGACGTCAGAGCGCGAGAGCGCCTGCTGGAAATCCGTCGCGCCACCGCGACCGAAGCTGGTCCCCAGACCGGGGACGGTGGCGGAGTGTCAAATGCGCGCCTGGTTCTCGATCTGGAGCGCCCCCATCGCGGTGAACAACTTCTTGATGAGGTAGTTCTCCTCGTTGTCCAGCGTCGCCCCGCCCAGGCTGGAGATGCCCAGCGTCCGGTTCAACGGCCGGCCCTCGCTGTCGACGTCCTCCCAGGTCTGCTCACGGGCGGCGAGGACCCGGTCGGCGATCATGTCGAGCGCGACGTCGAGATCCAGATCCTCCCACTCCGTGCCGTACGGCCGGCGGTAACGGACCTTCGTCTCCCGCAACGGACTCGTGACCAGGCTCTTGCTGGCCGAACCCTTCGGGCAGAGCCGGCCGCGGGAGATCGGGCTGTCCGCGTCGCCCTCGATCTGGACGACCTGCTCGTCCTTGACGTAGACCCGCTGCCCACAGCCAACCGCGCAGTACGGACACACCGAGCGGGCCACCCGGTCCGCGGTCTCCGTGCGGGCGGTCAGCTCCGCCGATCGCTTCGACTGCGCCGCGGCACCCCGGCCGAGCGGATCGGTGCCGGTGAGCTGCCGGTAGACCGGCCAGCTTTCGATGAGGGTCCGCAGACCCACCGCGCCACCCCCTCCCGGCGCCTACGCCGACCCCTCGAACCTTAGGGCAGCCGACCGACACTCGCGACCCCGACCGCCGCGATCACCTCGGGTACCGGGACCGCCCGGGCCGGGCGGGGTTCCCTGCTGTTGAGGCAGTGCCGCCCCCGGGCCCGGTGTGGGCTCGGGGGCGGCGCTGGGGTGTCGGTGTGCAGGTCGCCTCTCGGCGAGTGGCGCGTGGCGGCTCCAGCCGGACTGGTATTCCGCGACGGCATTTGAGGTGAGGCCCGGGGACACTGGACACACCGACACCCGACTCAACACGCTACCCCGCCCTCCTCTTCCACCCACCCTGGTGACCACGACCACGTCCGGCGCGAGGGTGTGCAGAACGCCGCTGGCCGGCACCCGGGTTCGGGTGCCGGCCAGCGGCTTGGTTCCCCCTGTCGAGGAAAGACTGTGGGTCAGTTGTTCCAGTGCTCGGCGACGAGGTCGGCGGCCTGGGTCTCCCACTGGGCGTAGTGGAACGGGTAGGCCGACACCTGCACCGTCTGGGCGGCCTTGGTCAGCGGCATGTCCTGCCAGCCGTCGACCTGCTTGAGACCCTTCAGGAACGCCAGCGTGCTGTATTCGGGGTCGGTGATCTGCTCGACCGTGCCCCACCCGCTGGACGGGCGCTGCTGGAACAGGCCCTGCGAGTCGTGGTCGTTGCGCTCACCCA